>NZ_JANPGM010000707.1:0-5093 GCF_031423935.1 Chamaesiphon sp. VAR_69_metabat_338 | reverse complement strand
GCCAGTTTTGATGCCAATGGTGAAGTCTTGAATGGCCCCGCGACCAAGCCTCTAGCTGCTTATTCTGCTAAAATTGTGGGTACTCAAGTCCTAGTGGCAATTTCAGCTCCTCCCGCCACTGTGAATACCAAACCTGCTGGGCGAGGGAAGAATTAGGAATTAAGCTTTAGGTTTTAGGTTTTAGGCTTTAGGAATTAGGCTTGAGAAGCTTAAAATTAAGCGTCACCTCGTCCCCGCTCCCCGCTCCCTGTCTTGACTGAAACACATGCGGAGGGAACCTCCGCGTGATTTCAGTCGCAACTCCCAACTCCCAACTCCCAACTCATGAGCGAAACTGCGATCCGTCCGGCCATAATTAGTGGAGTTGTTCCCGATTCGATCGCGGCAGAGATTGGCTTTAGTCCTGGCGATCGATTGGTAAAGATTAACGGGCAAAAACCGCGCGATTTAATCGATTATCAGTTTCTTTGTGCGGATGAATTTTTAGATTTAGAAGTACTAGACATTAAGGGAAAATCTCACCAGGTCGAGATTGAGAAGGATTATGATGAGGATTTGGGACTGGAATTTGAGACGGCTTTATTCGACGGCCTGATTCAGTGTAACAATAAGTGCCCCTTCTGTTTTATCGACCAACAACCGCCTGGTAAACGGGAATCTTTGTATTTTAAAGATGATGATTATCGACTGAGTTTCTTATATGGCAGCTATCTGACTCTCACCAATCTCACTACCAAAGAATGGGATCGGATTGCCCAGATGCGGCTCTCGCCTTTGTATGTCTCCGTCCATGCCACCGAGCCAGATATTCGATCGCAACTGCTCAAAAATCAGCGAGCGGGCGAAATTATGAAGCAGCTCGAATGGTTTCAGTCTCACTGCCTCGAAATTCACGCTCAAGTTGTGTTGTGTCCGGGGATTAATGACGGCGAACATCTCGATCGCACTATCCGCGATTTAGCCAGCTTCCATCATGGAGATATACCAACAGTAGCTTCCGTGGCAGTGGTACCCGTCGGGTTGACGCGCTTTCGCCCCAATTTGACCGAACTTTCACCCGTTACGCCGGAAATTGCCAAGGTTGTTATCGATCGAGTCGAAGCCTTGCAACAAGAATTTCGGCACCAATTCGATTCTACTTTCGTCTGGTTAGCTGATGAATGGTATCTAATTGCTGGAGTCGAACTGCCGCCTAGCGATTACTACGAAGACTACCCCCAATTGGGCAATGGAGTCGGCTCCATTCGGCGTTTTCTCGATGAATTTGCCGAAGAAATCGCCGACTGGGAGATTACTGAAATTTCGCCCCCGCGCACCTGCACTTGGGTCGTGGGCAATGCCGTGGAAAATGCCTTCCAACCTATCGTCGATCGACTAAATCAAGTCCCAGGTCTTCAGGTTAACTTAGTCGCCATTGCCAGCCAATATTGGGGGCAACAGATGACAGTTACCGGACTATTGACCGGACAAGACTTGCTGGCCGAGCTACCGAATCGCGATTTGGGCGATCGAGTCCTGATTCCTAGCGTAATGCTCAAGCACGACGAAGCCAAGTTTCTCGACGATGTAACTCTAGATGAATTGGCTGAAAAATTACAAGTACCCATGATTCCCGTCAGCGGAATTCCAGATTTTCTGGAACAATTAGGGGAAGATAGAGCGGGGGTTAGCGACTCAGAGCCGCATTTCTCCTCTCCAGCAGCATCTCTGCCAAATCGAACGTTGTAGTATTAAAGGTAAGCGAATTTTTAAGTAGTTATAGATTAAGCGCATATGTTGACTCCGATCGAATTAATTTACATGTTAAACAGCCGCATTGTGAGCTTAGTGAAGCGGCACGAACGCCATCGGCAGCCAACCGCCAGAATGCAATCGATTTGCGCGATCGTCTTATTAAATTTTAGTGGGTGGGGATTCGCAACGGCTAGGGCCGCAGCGGTAGAGGACGCGGGAAGCGATCGCAGCCTACGACACAGGAGTACTCAGTCCCCCCGCGCTAGTCGATCGCTCATCGCCCAAAAAACGACTACCCCACCCACCCCCACCGCACCGCCATCATCGCCCAATATCAAACTACCCAACGAACTCAACCTGCCCAAAACAGGTGGTGAAGTAAGGATTACAGGTAGCCAAGCAATTACCCTTCAACAAGCGATCGAGATCGCCTTCCGCAACAATCGCCAGGTTCAAGTCGCGCGACTGGGCGTCGATCGCAGTCGCCAGAGTATCAATCTAGCTCAATCCGCTCAATCCGTGCGGGTAGGATTGCAAAGCGATCTCACCAATGCCGGATCGTCTTTGATTTTCGGTAATAACTCTGCTCTAACTACTAATAGCAGTAGTACCAGCGTCAATGGCGCAGCCTCTGCCAAGTACACCATTTTGGATGCGGGTCGCAACCAGAGTAGCGTTCGCGCTGCCGAAGAACAAGTCCGATACGACCAGCTCGATCTCGTGCGCGTCGAGCAACAAGTCCGCAGTCTAGTCATTACCGCCTACTACGATCTCCAAGCTGCCGATTCTTCGATTATTATCAGTCAAGCTTCTGTTAGAGATGCTACTCGCAGTTTGAGCGACGCTCAACTCCAAGAGCGAGCGGGTGTGGGGACGAGATTTGATATTCTCACCGCCCAAGTCCAGCTGGCTACTGCCAATCAAAATCTGACCAACGCTCAATCTCAACAACAGACCGCCCGCAAAAATCTCGCTCAAATCCTCGTCGTTGATAATAATACGGAATTCACCGCCGCTGATGCCGTCCGCGAGCTAGGCACCTGGAAATATTCACTTGAAGATAGCATCATCCTCGCCTTCAAAAATCGCCCCGAAGCCGAGCAACAACTCTCCCTGCGCCGGAGCAGTCAACAGCAACAAAATATTGCCTCAGCCGCTAATGCTGCTCAAGTAGATCTAGTTGGCAGTTATGGTTTGGGCAAAACCCTGACTACGTCTACTTCCGTTCGAGATACCTATAGCGTTGGCGTCCAATTGACTTGGAACTTTCTCGATGGTGGTGCTGCCGCCGCAAATACCAACATTCAAAGGGTCAACGAAACAATTTACGAGAACCAGTTTACGAGCACTCGGAATCAAATTCGGTATCAAGTCGAACAAGCTTACTTCAGCCTCGGCTCTAGCCAAAAAAATATCGCTACTTCTACTCAGGCACTCACCCAAGCTGAAGAAAGTCTCAAACTCGCCCGATTGCGTTTTCAAGCAGGGGTTGGTACCCAAACTGATGTCATCAACGCCCAAACCGCCCTGGCTACCGCTCGTGGCAACCGCGTTACCGCAATTCTCAATTACAATCGCGCTCTGGCTAATCTGCGGACGGCGACGGTGGTTAATGAGTAGAGGGTAGGGGATAGGGGATAGGGATTAGGGATTAGGGAGTTGGGAGTTAGGAACGTTTGCGTTTATAAACGCTCTATTCCCTGACCCTCTAGCCATTATTCACTATCCACTATCTACTATCCCCTAATCCCTATCCCCTATCCCCTTATCCCTAATCCCTACCCTTACCCCCTTGGCAAAACCGTCAAAGATCTTAATAATTCTTAAGTAGGACATAAATTATTCTGGGGGTACGAGATGAGCGCGATTAAGTTTATTAAAGAGAACAAGGAGATTGTCGTCGCACAGGGGGCAAATCTGCGCGAGAAGGCCGTTCAAAACCAGATTGATATCTATACCTTCAAAGGTAAACTGATGAACTGTGGTGGCTACGGTCAATGTGGCATGTGTGGTGTCGAGATCGTCGAAGGGATGGAAAATCTCTCTCCCCGGACTGATTTTGAGAATCGGAAACTGGCGAAAAAACCTGCTAACTACCGCCTCGCTTGTCAGACATTGGTTAATGGTGCTGTGTGCGTCAATACTAAACCCTAGTTGCTCTATTCAGTAGCTAGTGAGGATGGAGATCCTTACTGGTAGCTGAATGTGGAAAATTGAGTCGAAATAGAGGCTAGTGGCGATTACCTCCGGTAGGCTACGCCAACGCGTCAGTTAAATCTTGACTAAACTGCCTACACCCTCACTGGAAGTGATATTCTAGTCAGGGTGGGGATAAAAAATACTTTATAGGAATTACTCTAAATGCAAACTAACGATTTAGGTTTCGTCGCCAGCCTGCTATTCGTGCTCGTACCGACAATTTTCTTGATTATTCTCTATATTCAAACCAACTCCAACAACACCGGGACTGATTCATAAGCTTTTGAATCGTAGTCATCCAGACAAAAAGACGGCTAGAGATTAACTCTCTAGCCGTCTTTTGCATAGATTCATCAGTGAAAGGGAAAGGGTCGAAAACAGTCTTTTATCTTTCCCCCTAAAACCTAAAGCCTAAAGCCTAAACCTTAGCTAATTCTGGACGCTTGCTATTGCGAACACCTTTGATGGCTTCAGCATAGTCAGGTGCGTTAAAGACAGCCGAACCAGCGACGATCGCATTTGCACCAGCTTCGATGACTTGCCAGCTATTATTTGGCTTGAGACCACCATCGACTTCGATCCAGGGATCTAGGCCGCGTTCGTCGCACATTTGACGCAACTTAGCGACTTTAGTAACTGCGCTCGGAATAAAGCTTTGACCGCCAAAACCAGGGTTGACGCTCATAATTAGCACCAAATCGCATAAGTCGAGGACGTATTCGATTAGTTCTAGCGGCGTACCAGGGTTGAGGACGACACCAGCTTGTTTGCCAAGTTCTTTGATTTGGCCCAAGGTGCGGTGCAGGTGAGCTGAAGCATTGTACTCGGCATGGACGGAGATAATATCTGCCCCAGCTTTGGCAAAATCAGCTACATATTTCTCTGGTTCGACGATCATCAAGTGGACATCGATAATCTTTTTGGTATGGGGACGAACGGCTTCGACAATCAGGGGGCCGATAGTAATATTTGGTACGAACCGTCCATCCATAACATCAACGTGAATCCAATCGGCTCCAGCGGCATCCACAGCCCGAATTTCTTCACCTAAGCGGCTAAAATCTGCCGAGAGGATCGACGGGGAAATGACTAAGGATTTCTGGCTCATAGTTACTATAGTTCTCCTGAGATTAAGTTTCAGTAAAAATTTTAACAATTTC
>NZ_JANPGM010000706.1:0-7172 GCF_031423935.1 Chamaesiphon sp. VAR_69_metabat_338 | reverse complement strand
TCTCTATGTGCCGAATGGGAACGCGATCGACAGCGATAAATACGCCTACAAGCTACGGTGGTTGAAATTATTGGGTTTGTATTTAAAAACCACAATGACGGCGGTTCATCAGTCAATTTGCGTGTGTGGAGACTTTAATATTGCCTTGGACGATATCGATATTCACAGCAAAACTGTAGCGTTAGATCGAGTGATGGCAACAGCTACCGAACGCGAACTTTTACGCAAATCGACGATCGATTTAGGTTTCCAAGATAGCTTTCGGAAATTTACATCTACTGGGGGAAACTTTAGCTGGTGGGATTATCGCCAACAGGGATTCGAGCGCAATCGCGGTTGGCGGATCGATCATCTGTATCTAACGCCAGATTTATTCGATCGAGCCAAGAGTTGTAAGATCGATATCGAGCCGCGCAAACTAGTCAAACCCAGCGACCACACCCCAGTAATTTTGGAATTATAAGTTAGAGAGAACGAGCGGTAATACTCCGAGATCGTTTACCAGCGATCGTTAATTTGTCGAAATAACTTTAGCCTGAATTCCCCCCTTTGGCCCTAGCGTAATGCCGCGACGTACGGGGGCTACGGGTAACTTACCAGTGAGTTCGAGCTGGCAATGAGAGAGAATTTCAACTAATACTAACTTCAGCTCTAATTGCGCCAGTGCCATCCCGATACAACGACGACTACCACCCCCAAACGGCAAAAATTCGTACGGCGAAAATTGGCGTTCTAAAAAGCGTTCTGGCTTAAATAAATGGGGTTCGGGATAGAGATCTTCGCGATGATGGGTGAGATAAATGCACCCAGAAACGATTGTCCCTGGCTCGATCTCATAACCTTGCAAAGATACTGGTTCCTGAGCAATGCGGGGAAAGGTTAGCAGTGCGACTGGATAAATTCGCAGCGTTTCCGAACAGACAGCATTGAGATATGGTAAACGGCTAATCGCGATCGGATCTCTTTCGACACCTAAAGTGGCGATTTCAGCTAGGAGTTTTTCCTTAATTTCTGGTAGATAATTTACCCAATAAATCGCCCATGAGATCGCTGTCGCCGTCGTTTCATGTCCGGCAAATAACAGCGTCATCAGTTCATCGTGCAGCTCAACATCACTCATGCCATTACCATCAGCATCTTGAGAGCCGATTAATAAAGTTAAAATATCAGCGCGATCTGGTTGGTAATTACGACGTCGATCGGCAATTTCGGCATACAATAGCCGATCGAGTTCTGCTCGATCGCGTAAGAATCGCCCCCACGGACTCCAAGCTCCTAAATCTTGTTGTAATACCGGAATGAGCAAGAAACTGGCATTAATTGGTGATTCGATTAATCCTAGTACTTCGATTAATTTAACCCGAATTAAATCGTAGCGTTCGCCTTGGTAAAGTCCAAATACCGCCTGTAAAATTACCGACAATGAAATCGACTGCATTTGCTCGCGGAGATCGATCGTTTCACCTGTGCGCCAACTAGCGACTAAATCTTGTGTCACTTTGCAAATCAGCTCGGTATAAGTCCGAATTTTATCGCCGTGAAACTGTGGCATCAATAATTGCCGCCGCTGACGATGTTCGGTTCCATCTAATAAAATGACTCCGCGATCGCCTAAAAAAGGCTGCAAGATTCGGTTGCGCGAACCAGGTGCGGAAAATTGTTTGGTATCGTTGGTTAAGAGCTGCTGTACCAATTGGGGGTTGCTGATTAAAACCGCGCGATTGAGCGGTCCGAACATCTTCACCTGGAAGATGTCGCCACATTGGCGATCGTAATTATGCAAATATTCAAGCGGCTTAATAATCCAATCCCAAAGCTGCAATGTACCTGATGTGTCGATCGTTGGTAGTTGTGCGGTCATAAAATTTTAAATAGGGTTTTATGATATGTCTATTGTCAAATATTCTAATTGTAAGAGCTAAATCGATGACCCACAAACAGAAAGTTGCTCACTTCAAGCAACTGCTACGAGATCGAGGGTATTGGCGATCGAATGTAATTCCGCTTGCCTATTAACTACGCTGGTTATTGCTAAGATTCGAGCCGAGGACGTGCTAATTCAAACATCGAATCGGCACTCGCGCGATCGTACCAATTACCGCCCATCCGACTGAGATATTGGACTTGAGCCGGATCGATTTCACCATTTACCATTAATTGTGGGGCGATATGAAAGTACACCACCTCGCCGATGACATAGTTAGCCGCATTCGCACCTGAGCCGTGAGAAACGATTTGAAACAACCGACACTCGATCGCCATCAAGCTCTCGGCGACGCGTGCGGGGCGGACTTTAGTTGTCGATGCCGGGGTAAATCCAGCACGTTCCCATTCACTCACGCTGGGTTCAAAATCGAGTGAGGCAATATTGACACCATCTTGCATCCCAGCACTGACGACGTTGATAACAAACTCGCCCGTATCGCAAATATTTCGGAGCGTATCTTTGGGCTGTTCGTGACGATTGGTAGTAGGTGAAAAGGCGATCGAGGGCGGGTTGAGTCCACCTGCCATAAAATAGCTAAACGGGGCTAAATTGGGAATGCCATCTCTAGAAAGTGTCGAGACAAAAGCGATCGGGCGTGGCGAAACTACATGGTTGAGCAATCGATAAGCTTCCGATGGAGACAAATCCGCACAATCAAATCCTAAATAAGACTGAGGATCGTTAGTATGTTGGGACATTAGATTCTATACAGCCAAAACATAAATTTTAGAATGAATTCGATCGATACTTAGAGGATGTTTGGAAAGTATGGATTATCACTCGTCAACCCTGGAAGATCCCCCCTAGCTAGCCCCCCTTAAAAAGGGGGGAACCAGAATTAAAGTCCCCCGCTTGGTGCGCTACACTGTCGGGGAACCCGAACAGTACGCGCATCCGCTTTTTAAGGAGGATTTAGCGGCTCGCTATGGGCGGGGTTCCCCTGCACATAAAAGCGAGACAAGACAGGGGGATCTGCCCGCTGCAAACGTAGCAATTGGACTTTCCAAACATCCTCTTAGGTTTTAGGCTTTAAAACGCAAGCGTCTTTCTAAACCTCGATCGTCGATCGACGATCGACGATCTAACTCTTCTGTTCGAGTCCAAATCCAACCAGATTAACAACTGTCGGCACTTCACCTGGCTGAGGGCGTTGATAGGTGACGATCGTGCGGAGCCGCGTCGTGGGCGAAATCAGCCGTAATTGGTCTACTGCTACCGATCGACTGTAATATGTGACTAATTCTAGAGTTTGGCGACTGGGTAGATAGGTGAATCGACCAGTAATCGCACCTGTCTCTGAGTAACCTTCATCGCGCAGATATAACCCTCGAATAACTTCCGTACTATCGAGGATTTCGGCAGTAAGTGGCATCGCTGGAGCCAGTGGATCGGTAGGTAATAGCTGTGGAGCGACGATTGCCCGATCTGGTACGAATATAGCCTTAAGATTCATCGCAACGCGCTCTCCTTTCTCTGAAACCGTAGAAAAGCCAATCCTAAAGCCAGGAAAATCATCGATCTCCACGGTAGCTGACATACTGCCAGCGGGCAAAAAATCTGAAGAAATTCGCTGTTTTTCGGCCACAGTCAATGCTGATACGTTAAATTCAGTATAGGAGCGTTCTACTTCGTTATGCAGTGGGTAATGATAAGTCCGCTCGGTTTTCCATGCACCCACACAAGCCGCAAAAAAGTCTTGAATTTCTAGCATTTTTTAGCAATACTTCTTAAGTAGGTACGTTTTAAAAGGAGATTCGGTTCTTATTTTAGCAAGATTGCCGCAAACAAACAGCTCGAACCCGCCGATCTTTCTTTACTAGATCGCGAAAATTACCAGCAGCCCGATCGCCTAGCCCGTAGACTGGGAAAGCCATCGAGCCGGTCGTTCGTCTTAGCTATATTACCGCCAGCTTGCTCGATCGCAATTAAATATCCTTAAATAATAATTGCTATTTGTCCGCCAGGTCTGAATAAATTATTTTACAATTAATTAATAATTATGAATGTAACATTTACCAAAAGTTAAATAATTCAGCAATAAGTCAAAAAATATCGCTCTATTAATTAAGATCGATGGGAGTTATCTGCAGGTAAAAGATGGAATCAATCCAACAACAGATTAGTATCTTGACACGCAAAGTCGATCGAGTTTATCAAATCATCGATCGATTGAACCAGCATGTCTTTGAGAATCTAGATCCTCAGATTGTCAGTAAGGAAGAAACCTCCGTCAAGTACCCAATCGATCGTGAAGAGTCACTCAGCGGGGATGCGCGGCAGATGTCCTCAGCAACTAACTATCGCAGCCAGGGATACGCCGATCTACCTAGTGGTACGACTTATCGGCGAGATGCCAGTGAATGGGCGATTGCCCAGCAGGATATTTTGATCGACAGTAGTGGTGTGGAAATCAGTCACCACCAGATCAAAGAGCAAGATCTAGCTCCCCAAATCCAGATCCAACGTCTGACAGCGCAACTCACTGCTGCTTACAACCGGATTGCCGCTCTAGAGGAGCAGCTATTAGCCAAACGTTGGAAGTAGCGTTGGTAATATCACGATCGATCCTAGCAATTTGATGACGCTCGACGCGACAGCTCGCGGTATAGCATCTAGACAATTAGACTGTCGGCCTGCAAAGCGTTAGGCTTAGCTGCGGCACGATCGGCAATTCGATTGATTGTATAAAATAAGAAGTTATAGTAGTGTTAGTTGTTGCCGGAATTAGTTATCTAACTGACAGTAAAAAACTAAGTCTTCCGCATCAGTGAATTTACTGAATATTTAGCTATTGAGTCTAACTTAATTGCCGATTCTACTAACTTGCTCTCTACATACTATCTATAATCTAGCCTAATAATGAAGAAGAAAATTTTAGTTACGGGTGGTGCTGGCTATATCGGCTCCCACACCATCAAACAATTGGGTGAGGCTAATTACGATCTGGTCGTTTACGATAACTTGTCTACTGGTAGCACCGACGCTATAACTTATGGTAAGTTAGTTGTAGGCGATCTTGCCGATCGACAGAAACTAGCAGAAATTTTTGCCAAGCATCACTTCGATGCTGTATTGCACTTTGCCGCTAGCATTTCTGTGCCAGATTCAGTGGTTAAACCACTCGAATATTATAGTAATAATACAGCTAATACTCTCAATCTTCTGCACTGCTGTCAACAATTTGGCGTTAACAAATTAATCTTTTCTAGTACGGCGGCAGTCTACGGACAACCAGAAGTCAATCCCATTACCGAAGAAACCAATCCGCAACCGCTCAATCCATACGGCAGTTCTAAACTGATGAGCGAACGCTTGATTAGAGATTATGCGGTAGCTTCCGATCTCAGGTATGTAATTCTGCGTTACTTTAACGTCGCTGGTGCGGAAGTCGGTGGTAGTTTGGGTCAAACGGGCAAAAAAGCCAGTCATCTGCTCAAAGTTGCTTGCGATGCCGCATTAGGTCAACGATCGCATGTTGATATCTTTGGTACTGATTTTGATACCCCAGATGGCACTGGCATTCGCGACTATATTCATATTGACGATCTGGCTAGAGCGCACGTCGATGCGCTCACTTATCTAAATAGCGATCGTCCCAGTCAGACTCTCAATTGTGGCTATGGGCAAGGCTACAGCGTCCGGGAAGTCATTGAAAAAGTTAAAGAGATCTCCGGCGTCGATTTTACAGTGATTGAAGCCGAACGCCGTGCTGGCGACCCAGCTTGTGTGATCGCAGCCAACGATCGCATTACCGAAATCTTGGGTTGGCAACCCCGCTTCAACGATCTCGATACGATCGTGCGAACAGCCTTAGCGTGGGAAAAGAAATTAGCAACTAATTCAGAGCCAATCAAAGAGTTAGTCGGTTAATAACATCTCGATCGTCAATTTCGACTAAGAGGATAATTATGATTAATTATTCTCTTGGTTTTATAGATCGTCTACTCGATCGCCGATCGAGATGAGCTGCACTAAGATTGATGTGTGATATGTTAAGTAACTAGAAATTGAGGTGCATTAATGAGAAAGATGATATTTAGTTCGATTGGGATGCTTAGCTCTGGCGTTCTCAGTGCTTTTTTACAATTTGTGATTAGCGATACCGCTGCAACTGCCTTTACCAGAGTCTCAGCGCAACAGCCATTAGCCAATGTGCTAGCGGTGGTAATAAATAAGGATTCCAAAACAATTACGACTCCTTCCGGCTTGAAATATACCGTCCTCAAAGCAGGGAAAGGAGCTACGGCCAAGCCAGGACAAAAAGTTTTCGTTCATTACACTGGTACGCTTACCAATGGTAAAAAGTTTGATAGTTCGCGCGATCGCAACGAACCTTTTAGTTTTATCGTCGGTCAAGGACAAGTAATTGCTGGTTGGGATGAAGCTCTCAGTACAATGAAAGTCGGCGAGCGGCGGAAATTAACTATTCCACCGAAATTGGGTTACGGCGCGACAGGTGCTGGTGGTGTAATTCCACCAAATGCAACATTAATTTTTGATGTAGAATTACTGAAGATTGGCGAGTAAAATTTAGAGCGATTTTTCTGATTCGCTCTAAATCGATATTGATAATGCCAATAATCTAGCGAACGGGAAATTCTCGTCCGCTAGATTACTATTGGGGACGATTGAATAGATATTCTTTAATACGATTTTGCTCTGTTTGTAAGCCCACAATATCTCTAGATATCCCCTCCAGACGCAAATCGATCGTATTAATGCGGCTATCGACAATTTGTACCCGTTCTTCGACTTTTTTTAGTTGAGCTGAAAGTTGTTGGATATCGGTAGAAATTTGCCGCACATCTGTAGAAAGTTGTCTGTCATCGCTACGGAGATAGTTATAGCATGAGTAGCTGCGAGCGTTAGCGTAGCCTATAGATTAGAAAGTTAGATGTTGTTAGTGTAGGTGGTATGGCTGGATAAGATAAGAATAAATCGTTATGAATTAAAAGCAAGGCTTATTGCCGATTGATACAAGGTGAATAAATTTGACACACTACCGGCTCTCTATTACTTAGGGTTTTATCATCCTAAATTTAATTATTACGAAGGTTTCTATAATGATAATTGTAACTTCAACGAATTTAGTAATCGAATCCTAACACTCAAAGATAGAGATTATCTTACAATTCACTACTTTAGGGATATATTGACAAAGCTTATTGAAGATGAAGACCTTAGC
>NZ_JANPGM010000705.1:0-13121 GCF_031423935.1 Chamaesiphon sp. VAR_69_metabat_338 | reverse complement strand
CAAAGAACGCAGAGGTTTTTTGGTATTTGGGTAAGGTTGTTAGTTGCTGCCGCAAAGGACGCGGAGGGAAGATGATGGACAAGGAGAAGGAGATTGAGGGCAGATCGACGGATGTGGATGAGTATATCGATTGTCCGCCGGAATTTTTTACGGAGCTTCAATATGCGGACGTTTTACACGAGCTGATGCAACGCGAACCGATTTTTCATCATCCTGAGTTTGGTATGACTCGCCAGGATTTTGAGAATATGACAGATGCCGCATTTTGGGAGATTGGTGCTTCCGGTCGTCGCTATAGTCGGGAGTATGTATTGGCAGAAGTCGTTAGGCGATATCAGGACTCCGCATATCGAGGCATTCACTCTGCTCCAGAAAACACTTGGCAGACTAAGGATTTCTACTGTCGATCGATCGCGCCAGATACTTATCTGCTGACATATACTCTCATTCAAGCAGAGCGAGTGACGCGGCGATCGACTCTCTGGCAATATACCAACAGTGGTTGGAAGATCTTGTATCATCAGGGAACGATCGTCGAGGATAGTTAATTTATCCATTGAGATCGATCCACATGCCCCTATCAACTTATCCCCACAATGCTAATTAGCGATCTGGGCGAACGCGGACTGTTGCAATTAATTCAATCTTATTGTCTGCCCAATACGATCGGGGATGATGGCGCGATCGTTCATCCGCCTGAAGGTTGCGAGTTAGTTGTCACTACTGATGTGCTAGTTGATGGCGTACATTTTAGCGATCGCACGACGACAGCATTTGATGTCGGTTGGCGATCGGTTGCTGCCAATTTATCAGATCTGGCGGCAATGGGCGCGACACCCCTGGGAATTACAGTAGGGTTAAGTTTACCCCCGACACTATCTGTCGTCTGGTTGGAGCAGCTTTATCAGGGAATGCAGGCTTGTTTGGAGCGATATGGAACGGGAATTATTGGTGGGGATTTGACTCGATCGAGTGTAGCCACAGTCGCGATTACAGCTCTAGGTGCGGTGAAAGCCGATCGCATTATCGCTCGATCGACGGCCCAAATTGGCGATGCGATCGTGGTGACGGGTTATCATGGCGACTCTCATGGCGGTTTGAAATTACTACTCGCTGCCGAACTGGGACAAACAGATTTTACGGCGCAACAGCAAGCTTTAATTACGGCTCATCAACGACCGCAGCCTAGATTAGATGTGTTGCCAATAATCGATCGATTGAGAGCAACTAGTCAAACATTGACGATTAGCGGGATGGATAGTAGCGATGGATTAGCAGACGCGATCGTTCAAATTTGTCAGGCTAGCGGCGTCGGTGCGGTGCTGAATCGATCGACCATGCCGATCTCGCCAGCTCTATCCCAAATCTTTCCAGAGACAGCCTTAGATTCAGCTCTCTACGGTGGGGAAGACTTTGAACTAGTATTGTCGATGCCCGAACCAGTTGCCCTAGAATTAGTGAAGAACATCGGCAATGGTGCGGCAATTATCGGTAAAATCGGTCGATCGTCAGATATTGTATTAATCGACGATCTCACTGGAGATTCCACAATTTATCTAAACCGACAGTCAGGATTCCAGCATTTCTAGATCCACTAAATCCCATCCCAGTCTTCTACCGCGTACCGAGAAGTTATTTGAGTTACTGCGGAGATCTACCCACCCCGCCCTACGGGCACCCCTCCTCGGAGGGGATTTTCTACCCCAGCCATCCCCCGCTAATTCAATGCCCTTTTATCAAACCAATCCCCAACTTACAACCTTAGCCGAAGCAGCATTAGCAGACACTTGGCAAAAATTCCCGACATTGGAACGCGAACAGATTGCCATCACTTGGCTGGTATACGATCCACCAATTCCTGTCAATACTGGCGGTGCAATTACTGCTGACGAACTATGGAAATATCCAGTTCGGGGCTTTAACTATCGCGGTAACGAGCGAATTTATCCCGCCAGTATCGCCAAATTATTTTATTTGCTCGCGATGCATGAATGGCTGGAGCAAGGGATGGCATCGGCTTCGAGCGAACTCGATCGAGCGGTACGAGATATGATAATCGACTCTAGCAATGATGCGACTAGTCTGGTTGTCGATACCCTCACGGGTACTACTAGTGGCCCCGAATTATCCGCTGGGCCATTTGAATCCTGGAAATCTCAGCGCAACTTGGTCAACCGTTATTTCCAATCGCTGGGCTGGTCGGAATTAGACCTGATTAATGTCAATCAAAAAACCTGGAGCGATGGCCCCTATGGAAGGGAGCGGTATTTCGTCGGCGAAATGCGGGAAAACCGGAATATGGTGACGACAGATGCAGTGGCGAGATTGCTGCATAGTATCGTCGGCGGTGCTGCCATCAGCGGCGATCGATCGAGTCAAATGATGCAACTTCTCCACCGCGATCTCCAACTAGCTCAAGTAACCCCCGATCCTGGTGAAGAGAACCAGTTAAACGGCTTTTTAGGTGCAGGTTTACCACCAGAAAGTCAAATCTGGTCGAAAGCTGGGTGGACGTCTCAGGTGCGCCATGATGCGGCTTATATCGAACTGGTAGATAAGCAACCATATTTACTGATTGTGTTTACCGAAGGCGCAGCGAACAGCCAAAATCGACAGATCTTGCCATTTATTGCCGATCAATTTGTCACTGCGATGTCACAGCTTGATTAGTAAGCGTCAAGATCTTTGGACACCCCGATCGATTTCCACAACATCTCGTTGGCGTAGCCTACCGGAGGTAATCGATCCGACCCCATGACATACTTGAAACTAATCGATCGATTCTAGTAGAAACTATGTCTTCTGTTCCCAACCTTCAAACCTGTACTTTTGAAAACGTTCGTGTCGATGGTTGCGGGGAGATCGTCGATCGACAAACAGGCAGGGCGGAATATTTTACTGTCAGTTTGGCTGATGGCGTCACATTAGATCTGGTGGCGATTCCGGGCGGTGAATTTATGATGGGGGACGATCTACACCATCCTGACGAACGGCCAGTGCATCGAGTTACGGTACCATCATTTTTCATGAGTAAATATCCAATTACTCAGGCGCAATATCGATCGATAATGGGCGCAGATGCTGGATTTGGGTTAGGTGCAGCATATCCGATCGAGCGGGTCAGTTGGGATGAGGCGATCGAGTTTTGTACTCGGTTATCGCAAAAGCTTGGCGATCGTTATACTTTACCCAGCGAAGCACAGTGGGAATATGCTTGCCGTGCGGGGACGCAGACCGCCTTTCATTTTGGGGAGACGATTACACCTGAGGTCGTTAATTACAACGGCGATTTTCCCTATGCTGGGGCACCAACCGGTGAAAACAGAGCACGAGCTACACCTGTCGGCAGTTTTCCCCCCAATCAGTTTGGACTATATGACATGCATGGCAATGTCTGGGAATGGTGTGCGGATGAGTATCGGCCTAGTTATCATGATGCACCGATCGATGGCAGTGCTTGGACTACTGGTGCGGTGCCAAACGACGTCAAGCGGGTGATGCGGGGTGGAGCTTGGGATTATGTAGCTAAGGGCTGTCGGAGTGCGGTACGAGGGAGTCTCGCTCCAGGTAGTCGCATGGCTGGTTGTGGGTTCAGAGTAGTATTCAGGCGTTAAGAAATTCTTTGCAGTTGGATTGGTGTATGAAGCATAGATTTTGCCCTCACCCCCAACCCCACACCCCAGCGTGGGGGTGGGGAGCTAGAGCCGCAGGATCTGGCGGGGTGAGGGCTAACCATACCTGAATCCAGCAACACCAAAATTCTTTGTAGTCAGCGATCCTTAGCTCGCTCGCAACTAGTTTTATATTAAGGTTAGCGATCGATCGTCAGACAGAAATCTCTTCTAGTTGTGAGGTAGCATGTATGTCACACCTGTAAACGATCGATTATGGTAGGTAGTATAAACATCAGCTCGATCGAGGAGAGAATAACTGATGGAATTAGATCGTGCAGAGGCGATCGTCAAAGAACTACTAGCCCCTAAATATCTAAATCCACCTCAAGAACTGGTTTTCAGAGCCGCTTGGCAAGGTCAGTCTTATCGCCAGTTAGCCGAGACAGCCGGATACGATCGCACTTATATCAAGAGTGTTGGGGCACAATTATGGCGGATGCTATCGATCGCCACCCAAAGCAAAGTCTCTAAAGTTAATTTCCGCCAAGTCATTGAATCAGTTGCCGCCCAGCGCGATCTGAGATCGGCAGCCGAGCCGAGATCGCCCCAGTCGGGAATTGACTGGGGCGAAGCGATGGATATTTCCACCTTTTATGGGCGCGAATTAGAGCGCAGTCAATTGGAGCGGTGGATCGTTCGAGATCGGTGTCGGTTGGTGGCAATTTTGGGCATGGGAGGGATGGGAAAAACGACGATTGCTGTCGAATTGGTGCAGCAGCTCCAAGCTCAAATCCAGCGAGGTATGGACGATCCCACCGTACCACCTACTGCCGATCGGTTCGATTGCATCTTGTGGCGAAGTTTGCTCAATGCGCCACCACTGCAAGAATTACTGCCAGAGTTAATTCGGATGGTGACGCTCGCCCCTGGGTTGGCAGCAAGTCAGCACCAGGTCGCCGTCCCCTTAGCCGAGTGTCACGATCTCCGACAGATCCAATTGGCGATCGTGCCCAAGACAGTGGCCGGACAGATCGAATTATTACTAGAAATCTGTCAACAATATCGCTGTCTGATCGTCCTGGATAATGCCGAGTCGATCTTGCAAGCTGGTGCGCAAGTCGGACAGTATCGATCTGGATATGCTGATTATGGCGATCTGTTTAGTACGTTGGGGCGAACGAATCATCAGAGTTGCCTACTACTCACCAGTCGGGAAAAACCCACGGAAATCAGCCAACTAGAGGGCATCAACGCTAAGGTCAGAACCTTTATTTTACCCGGATTGGATGCCGTCGCCGGACAACGAATTTTTGCCGATCGCGGCTGCGCGCCGATTTCCCCAACAGAATGGGTGGAGATCGATCGCTATTGTGGCGGCAATCCCTTAGCATTTCAACTAATTGCCGCAGCGGTGCAAGAAGTCGCCGATGGGGATGTCAGTGAAATTTTTCCCTACCTACGATCGAGTAATTTGGGGTTCGCCGATATTCAGATCCTGCTCGAACAGCAGTGGGAGCGGTTGACATCTGAGGAGCAGCAAGTTATGTACTGGTTGGCGATCGGTCGCGAACCCCTGTCGATCTCAGATTTGGCAGGATCGCTGCATCCAGCTTGGAACCGTCAGGGTAATTATCCAGCAGCGCAACCGATCTCGCGCCACACATCCTTGCTAACAGTCTTACAATCCTTGCGCCGTCGGAGTATCATCGCCAATCTCCCCGGAATCGATCGGACTCAACGCCATTGGTCGCTGCAACCGATGGTGATGGAATACGTCACCGGACGATTGGTCGATCGGATCTGCACTGAAATCGAACGCCAGCGACCATTTTTGCTCGATACTCATCCGATCGCTCAGGCTACGGCCAAAGAGTACTTGCGGCAGGCGCAACTGCGGACGATCGTCCGACCGGCGATCGACCGGCTGCGTACCAGTATTGGCAATCCCCAGCACATTGGCATCCGACTGCGGCAAACTTTGGCGTACTGGCGAGTGACGCACGCGCTCCAACCTGGATACCTTGCTGGTAATATTCTCAATTTACTCACTCATCTCAAACTAGATTTGACCGATCTCGATTGCTCTGAGTTGTACATCTGGCAGGCATATTTAGTCGGTGCGAATTTAGTACGCGTCAATTTTGCCAATGCCCAGATGCAGGATTGCGCGTTTACACAGACGTTTAGTAGCATTCTGGCGATCGCTTATAGCCCTGAAGGCCAGACTCTCGCCGCTAGCGATAGTAATGGTGAAATTCGGCTGTGGTCGGTACAAGATGGCCAATGTTTGCTGACTTGTTCGGGACATACCAATTGGGTGCGGTCGATCGCGTTTAGTCCCGACGGTCGGTATTTGGCTAGTTCGAGCGACGATCGGACGATTAAACTATGGGATTTGCAAGATGGGACTTGCGTGCAAACCCTCGGTGATGGCATCCACAGTTTGGGCTTAAGTTTTAGTCCCGACGGCAGCTATCTCGCCAGTGGCAGTACTGACAATCGCATTTATTATTGGCACCTACCTACTGGAGTTTGCGAGCGGCAATTTGCCGGACACCAGCACTGGTCGATGGATGTCTGTTTTCATCCCCACGGGCACAAATTAGTCAGCGGTGGTGCCGATGGCACGATCCGAATTTGGGATGTGGCGACTGGGAACTGTGATATCGTCTGGCAGGGGCATGAAAACTGGGTCACGACGATCGACTATAGCGGCGATGGTACGACCATCCTCAGCGGCAGTCTCGACGGCAACCTCCGCTTGTGGGATGCCACTGAGCCGAGCGATCGAGCGGCCTGTCGGCTGACGATCTCCGAACATGGCGATGAAATTTGGTCGGCGGTATTTAGCCCAGATGGCTCGCAGATCGCCAGTGCTGGGGTCGGTGGTTTATTGCGGATTTGGCGTGCGAGTGATGGTTTTTGCTTGCATAATTTGGAAGGCCATAGCGATCGGTTGTGGGCGGTGGCTTTTCATCCCCAGGGCTACCAAATTGCCAGTGGCGGCGAAGATCGTACCCTGCGAGTTTGGCAAGTGAGCGATGGCAAATGCTTGCAGGCATTCAATGGTTATACCAATTGGTTTCGCGCGATCGCCTGGAGTCCAGATGGCCACAGATTGCTGACGGCCAGTCGCGATGCCCAGATTCGCGTGTGGTGTGCGATCGAAAAAATCTGTCTGCACCAATTAACCGGACATACCAAATCTACCAACACTGTAGCCGCCGATCCGCAAGGTCGAACTTTTGCTAGCGGTAGCGACGACCGCACGATTAGAATTTGGGATGCCCAAACATTAGCTTGTACTCAGATCCTGCACGGACATCCAGGGGAAATCTTAGCCCTAGTCTATAGTCCCGACGGCAAGTATTTGATCAGCGGTGGGAGCGATCGCACGATCCGCATTTGGGATACCCAGAGCTGGCGATGTTTACAGGTGCTCGTGGGTCATACCGATCGGATTGGCAGTTTAGCCTATCATCCCACTCGCGATCTGATTGCTAGTGCCAGTGAGGATCTCACTGTCCGGCTCTGGAACCTCCACGACAATGCCCCATTAGAAATTCTTACCCATACCAATCGCGCGATCGCGCTAGCCTTCGATCCGGGTGGTACGATCCTCGCTAGTGGCGGGATGGATAGTAAAATTTTGCTCTGGAATATCGATACTGGCCAACTTTGCCATGAATTTAACGGACATACCGGCTGGATTTTGTCACTAGCATATAGTCCCGATGGTAAGTGGCTCTTTAGTGGTGCTTCTGACTCGACGATCGAGGTGTGGTCGATGGACACCGGACTATGTACCGACACTTATACCGGACACCAGGGCTGGGTGTGGTCGGTAGCTGTCAGTGGGTGCGGTCAGTTCGTTGCTAGTGCCAGTGAGGATGAAACCGTGCGATTCTGGAACTTGGCTGACGGTCGCATCCTTTCGACTTGTCGCGCGCACCGTCCTTATGAAGGGATGAACATCGCTGGCGTTGAAGGTCTAACCAAGGCGCAGATGAATACGCTCAAGACGTTAGGAGCTTGGGACGGGGTTAGTCTTTAGGCTTTAGGCTTTAGGCTTCATGCTCGATAATTTAAAGAATTGAGATAACTTTCACAGACCGCTAACTACCTACAAAAGCGATCGATGTAAGCTTGTTTCGATAGACAGCATCAATGTAAATTAGAGCTAATTGGTACTGTTGTCAAAATCCGGTATGACCGATCGCCCGGTCAGTAACGATCCAAACTCTCTCATCTGACTGGAAATCTTATGGCAAACGCGGTATTAGAGTCTTCAAGCACGATCGATGACGATCGATCCACCGACCCGATTATTGCCGCGATCGATATCGGTACCAACTCGGTACACATGGTCGTCGTCCGCGTTATTGCCAGCCTACCAGCATTTAGTATTATCGCCCGCGAGAAAGAGACAGTCCGCTTGGGCGATCGCGACCCCCTCACGGGCAATTTGACGCCAGAGGCGATCGATCGAGCTAGAGGCGCACTCAAACGCTGTCAGGAGGTCGCCAAAAGTCTCAAAGTCGATCGAATCATTGCCGTTGCGACCAGTGCAGTCCGAGAAGCCCCGAATGGCCGCGATTTCGCTCGAACGATCGAGACCGAATTAGGTTTGGCGGTAAATATCATTTCGGGGCAAGAGGAAGCGCGACGCATTTATTTAGGCGTCTTATCGGGAGTTGAGTTCGACAATACACCCCATCTGATTATCGATATCGGCGGCGGCTCGACGGAATTAATTTTGGGTGACAGTCACGAACCGCGAACCCTCAGTAGCACCAAAATCGGTGCCGTGCGGCTGACGGCGGAATTTATCCCTAACAATCCCGTGAGCGATCGCTCTTTGAGCTACTTGCAAGCCTTCGTGCGCGGGCAATTGGAACGCCCGATCGATGAAATCAAGGCCAATCTCCGTCCGGGCGAACTGCCCAAAATGGTCGGTACTGCCGGGACGATCGAAACGATTGCCGCCGTCCTCAATCTGGACAAAAATGGGCATGTGCCCGATCGCATTCATGGTTTCAAAATTCAACTCTCCGAATTACGCAATCTCATCAATCGGCTGCGACGGCTGACCATTGCCGAGCGTACGACGATCGAAGGCATATCCGATCGCCGTGCCGAAATTATCGTCGCTGGTGCGGTCGTTTTGCAAGAGGCGATGACTATGTTAGGGATGCAATCGCTTTCTGTCTGCGAACGCAGCCTCCGCGAGGGAGTAATCGTCGATTGGATGCTGGCCCAAGGTTTGATCGAAGATCGCCTCAAATATCAAGGCTCGATCCGCGAGCGCAGTACGCTCAAAATCGCTGGCAAATACGGCGTCGATCTCCCCCACTCCGAGCGCGTTGCCGAATTAGCCTTGAGTCTATTCGACCAAACCTACGGACAGTTGCATACCTGGGACAAGTCGATCCGGCAGTTACTCTGGAGCGCATCGATCTTGCACAATAGCGGTCACTTTGTCAGTCACGATTCCCACCACAAGCATTCTTACTACCTAATTCGCTACGGGGAGTTGCTCGGCTACACCGAAGCCGAAATCGATATTATTGCCAATATCGCTCGCTACCATCGCAAAAGCGCACCGAAGAAAAAACATCAGAATTTACAAAACCTCACCAAAGAACAAAAATCGATCGTCTCCCAACTCAGTGCGATTCTGAGAGTTGCCGTAGCTCTCGACCGACGCCGGATTGGCGCAATTAAAGATGTCCGCCTCAATTGCGATTTAGCCACCCGCGAATGCCAGCTCACATTTTTCCCTGCCGATCCCTTAGATGCCTGCGTTCTCGAATGTTGGAGCTTGGATTATAAAAAGCCGATTTTTGAAACTGAGTTCGATCTCAAGTTATCAACGACCAGAGGCTAGTAATCTTATCGGGAGTATCGATCGTTTCAGAACAATAGATTATTCCCCCGTACCCCCGTACCCTCGTCCCCGATCGAACTTCCGCCGATCGCCCCATTCGTTCGTAAAGTATTGTAAAGTAAATTAATAATAGATTAAATTCGATCGATCGAGACAACCGCGAAATCGGCTCTAATCAGTGCAGATCGCCAATTTGTCCTTGTATCGATTTAACTGACTTTAGTAGCACATGCCTTCGTCAAAAATGATATTACGTCGCCTGCTCGGATCTGCACTTGCCATCATCTTAAGTATATCCGTGTGGTCGATCGCCCCCGCCGCTCAAGCTTACGACAATCCAGAGTTATTGCCCACAGAACAGACTCCGGTGATCGACTTGGCAAAAACCTTCACTGAAATCCAAGAACAGAAATTAGTCAAAGATATCGATACCTTTGAAGCCGATACTGGTTGGAAGCTGCGGGTGTTGACACAATACGATCGTACCCCCGGACGAGCAGTGAGCAAATATTGGGGACTCGATGCAAAAAGTGTCCTTGTCGTCTCCGATTCGCGCGGTGGTAATACCCTCAACTTTCGCGTCGGCGATGATGTCTACAAACTGATGCCCAGAACCTTCTGGATCGAGCTACAAACCAGATTTGGCAACATGTACTATGTCCGTGAAAATGGCGAAGATAGTGCCATTACTGACTCCTTAGAAGCAGTCAAAACCTGTTTGGTTAGAGGCGGTTGTAATGTCGTTCCAGGACTACCAAAAGAACAGTGGTTATTGACTCTAACTAGCTCGATTCTGGGTGGCATCATCTGTGGATTTGCCGGACAATATCGTAAACCTGGTGAAGGTTTCTCGTGGCAGTGGGCATTGATTTTTTCACCACTATGGGGAATTTTATTCATTGCGTTTGGTGTCGCACCAGTCATCACGCGCACATCCGAATGGGTACCACTATTTCGTAATTGTGCCGGATTTGCGATCGGGGTATTAGTGGCTTTCCTCGCACCAATTATCGGTCAATCCAATCCGTCCGAAGAAACTTAGAAATACTAGCCTGCTTAGAACCCTGATTTCTTGAAGAAGTCGGGGTTCTATTTTTTTGCTATGCAGATCGTCCAAACAGACTAAAGAGCTATCATCGATCGACTTCTAAGTCCTGTGGAATATGTACTTCAACTATTATGTTACGATGGCAAAGGCGATTAGGCTTCATGCTACGCGATCTAGAGAGAATAATGTGACAGAGACCATTTATCACCGCCTACAGACTGATACTGAGACTGTAAAGAAACAACTAGCCAGCCAAGAATTATGGGGTGGGCCATTTAGGAATTATATGGGTGGTAGCGATATTCCCAAGGTTAAAGCCTATGTTAATCAGCTACCCCTGACAAACGATCGAGTGACAAAACGCAGTGGGATTGAGTTTACAACGAAAGTTGAGACAGATTCATACCATCCCGTATTCGCTTATTGGTCAGGAGATCGAGAGGGTGTTGTGACTGAAGATGGGTACGCTAAAATTAAGGTAACGATAACGCTCTGTACTCAAGAATTAGATAAAGGCTGAAGCCGCAATGAGCCAACCAGCAACTATTCAGAGAATTAGATTTGAAGAGGTAACTCCAGCACATGAGTATGCCGCATTTTTGGATGTCTCGATCGAGTCTTTGGTTGCTCATCTCGGTTTACCGATCTTTGAAGGCTATGACGATTTAGATGAAATGCGCTTAACTTTCCTGACGTTGCCATCTAACGAAACTGTCACACTAGTAGAATATCTGAATTCGCCACAGCCTGGGGCTTCCATTTGTGTGGATGCTAAGATGCAGAATATCCCACAAATTGTCTTTGATAGCTGTCTGAAATTACAAGTACCGAGAGAAGAGGTTATTTGGTTTCATCCTGATTGGCAGGAGGAGATCGATCGATTATATGCAGAACATGGCGCAATTGAGAAACGACCAGAATCACCACAAGGAGAAGAATTACCACAACAGAATGAGTACGAACCGATCGATTGTTTCAATCATGCACTAAGGATTTATACGAGAGATTATGTTCCGGCAACCTATTGGGCGATGCTGCAACATAATCTTGGCTTGGCTTATTTCAATAGAAATAAAGGGGATCGTAAGGAGAATTTAGAGAGATCGATCGAATGCTTTAACAAGTCTCTAGAAATCTATACCCAGAATGAGTTTCTGGAAAAATGGAAAATAAATCAGGATGATTTGAAACAATCTCAGCAATTTCTTAAATCGTTAAAGAAATTAATTGCACTAAAAGATATTGTCGATCGATCGGTTAACTATCCACAATTAAAAAATATCAGTCACATCGTTGAAGCGATAAGGAAAATAAATCTAAGTAGCACCAAGTCGAGAGGCATTAACCAAATTATCGATCTGAGGAATGCTGATCTGAAATATGCTAACCTTTTTGCTGTAAACCTCAGTAGTGCTAACTTGAGTGGTGCTAATTTAATTAATGCTGACCTCAGTAATACCTACTTAATTAGTGCTAACCTGAATGGTGCTGACCTGAGTGGTGCTAATCTAATTAGTGCTGACCTGAGTGGTGCTAATCTAATTAATGCTGACTTGAGTGATACTTACATGCTTAGTGCCAATCTAAGTAATGCTGACCTTCGAGGTGCCAATCTAAGTAATGCCGATCTTCGAGGGGCTAATCTAAGTAACGCAGACCTTCAAGATACTGATGTAAGAAATACTAGATTTGAATCTAATGCAGGAGTTTTGGCCTTGATGAAACAAGATTTGATTACAAAAGGGGCTATTTTTCATGACATTCTAGAAGATAGATTAGAATCTAAAATACTAGTTTCTCTCTAATTATGAGTAATATTTATTCGTAGTGATAGCGACATGCAAAAAAGACAATCTGCTCATTATTCACTATATAAATCAATCGATGTTCGAGATCGATGCGGCGCGACCAATAATCTGAATCCAGATACTTTAAAGGTTCTGGCTTGCCAATCCCTGTAAACGGATCTGACATAATAGCTGTTACCAGATCGAGGATCTTCGCTGCTTTTTTAGAATCGGTTTTATACCACCAACCCAAATCTTCTTTGAATTTGCTAGTAAATACTGGACTCGATCGAATAATTTGAACGGGAGTTATTTCCGATAGCTCTTCAGATTTTTTCTTCTTTTTCGCCATCAATTCCTAACTCCTTACATAATTCTTCAATGCTTTGCGGCACCAGTTTACCAGAGCGATATTCATCGATCGAATCGAGTAAATGACGCGCATTTGCAGGAGAGCGGAATAGATAAACAGTTTCGATCAGACTATTGAGATCTGATTCGGCAATCAAAGCCACATTCTCACCATCGCGACGATTGATGACACAAACTTGGTGACTCTGAGCGACGCGATCGATCAATTGAAAGAATCCAGCTCTGGCTTCAGTCGGCGAAGTGATTTCGGTAGAGAACATATTTTATGTACGTAACTATGTACATGATATCAAATTTAATCTCATTGTCACTAAATTTCACCAAAATAGTTCTCAGGTACTATTGAAAGGGGTATTATAATAACGCTATCTACCTGCGCTAAATATTGCCCTATGTCTTTCGTTGGTTTGCAC
>NZ_JANPGM010000704.1:0-3749 GCF_031423935.1 Chamaesiphon sp. VAR_69_metabat_338 | reverse complement strand
CGTTATGGCGATCTGTTGCTTTCGTTCCGCCTTCACCTTCCGATTGGGAGATGCAGCTAGCCATTCAATCAGACGGAAGCGTAATTTTTGCGGATCTGATGATTCGAGCAGAATTCTTGATGGATCGGTTTCAAATGCTCGATCGCTCAGGGACACTAATTCAGAATCTGATGCACAAGAATCTGGACATTTAATCTGGCTTGTATCCATCAGGGATTACCACCATTCAAAAGTTAATAGTAAAAATATATCACTTTTCTTTTCAAATAACTAGATAACGACACTCAATTCGCGAAAAAATTATTATAAAGAAACGACACCTAATTTGCTAATTTAACCTTACGACATGCAATGTGCGAATCGAGCAAAATGTCGCTATTTATAGTGGAAAATACCCACATCACTTGGTGTATAATCGTTTGAGGCTAATTGCATTTCGCGAAAACGCTCTAAAAAATGCGACATTTAATGTGCGAATGTACAAAAAACCCCACACGATCTCTGTGGGGTTTTCAAGTTTTTAGTCGCGGGATACATTTATAGATTTCGGTTCGCGCCCTCAGATCTTCATTAGTTATCTCTAATGCTCGGACTCATGGCTAGCTGGCTAGCAGCGGCTTGCATCGAGCTAATTTCGGTCGGTAGCCAATTGTGCGTAGATTGACACTGATGTGCGACGAGCAAGCCCCATAAGCCTTTTGCCGTGAGTACAGGCACGACTAAATTAGCTTTGACGTGGAGATCGCGCAAGAAATCGCGGTGACAATCAGCAATTGGCTCCAATTCAATGTCAGGAATTGCCCGGACTCGTCCATCCTCGTAAAGTTTGGCATATTCACCATTGAAGCATTGGTCGGGGCCACTAGAACCCAGAATCGAAAATTTCTCATCGCTGAGGGACTCAAAGGTAACTCGTCCTGCCCATTGATAGTAAAAATAGTACAACACCAATCGATCGGCATGAAGTTCTTTACGCAATCGATCGGCAGTTGTTTGAATGAGTGTGTCCCTAGCTAAATCGCGAGATAAACGATCGAAGATAGTTTGTAATGATGAATCGGACATAACCTATATAGTGTGTTGTCGATCGGTTGGCGATCTGAAAGGGTAATAACCACCAGTAAACTCGGGCATCGATAAGGTGGGTAGTTAGTCAGCAAATCGCGCCAGTTTAGTAGATAGAATCGAGGATCTGATGCGCCATTTCTAGTTTAGCGCACGGCTGGATTTCGATCTGTTCGTACTGTTGTGGCTGTGCCAAATTGCGACTTTTTTTAATGATTACAGCTTGATTGCGATCGCTCCCAAAGCCACGATCTGGTATATCGACAGGATTGGCAACGATCGCATCGAGTTGTTTGCGTTCCAATTTTTCCAAGGCTGGAGGGATAATATCTCCAGTTTGAGCGGCAAAGCCAATAATTTTTTGATGGGGTTGGCGCAGTTTACTTAATGCGGCAATAATATCGGGGACTGGAGACAGCTCTAAGGCATTTGGTAGCTGCTGTTTGGGTAATTTTCGATCGCTATAATGTGCTGGTTTGACATCAGCAACGGCAGCGGACATGATAACTAGATCGGCAGCCGGAAAATTTGCCAGCATTCGATCGTGCATTGTTGCACTATCGACTACTGGTATTAAGTTAATACGTCGATCGATCGAGATATCTGGCAGCGAACCATGCACTAAAGTGACTATTCCACCCCGATGCACTGCGGCTTGAGCTAGAGCTAACCCCATTTTGCCAGTAGCTGGATTGCCAATAAATCGCACGGGGTCGAAAAATTCGCGGGTACCGCCGGTACTAATCAGAATTCTTTTACCCGATAAGTCGAGTCTTCCCTGAGTGTGTAGGAGGGAATGAATGTAGGGTAAAATCTCCTCCGGCTCGGCCATGCGCCCCATCCCCACTCGATCGCAAGCGAGTAATCCCGCTCCAGGGCCAGCAGCATGGTAGCGCGGATCTTGACGCAATAGCTGCCAATTGCGCTGTACAGATATTTGCTCCCACATCTCAGTATTCATGGCAGGTGCGAGCAGTACCGGACAGGTGGAAGCCAGGACGGTATTTGTTAATAAGTTATCGGCAAGTCCATGTGCCAATTTGCCCAAGGTATTCGCCGTCAAAGGCGCGATTAGCAATAAATCTGCCCATTCGCCCAGTTCGATATGTAGCGGACGCTGGTGAATGGGTTGCCAAAAATCGCGATCGGTATAGGCGGGATGACGGGAGAGTGTGGCGACAGTTAGGGGCGTGATAAATTGCTCTGCGCTGGCGGTGAGGAGGACTTTGATTTCGATTCCAGCCTTAAATAGGCTAGAAACGATTTCGCATACTTTGTATGCTGCAATTCCGCCCCCAATTCCGATTAGAACTCGCATCGATCGTGGCTGTGTTCGGGTTGAATAGCGGAGATCTACCCACCCCGCCCTATGGGCACCCCTCCTGGGAGGGGATTTTGACGATCGACAATTTGTTGTTAGGCTTCGTCGTAGGCTTCTAGATCGAGGAGATGAATGTATGGTTCGACTAAATCTGGACGCTGGAAAGCGATCGCGCGTAGGAAGTGCCAATCTTGCAAGCCGTCGAATGGGTTGCGATAATCATCGCTTTCCAAGCGCAGTGCTAGTTCTTCTACTTCTTCTGTGGTCAGATTAGGGATATTGTTCCGTTGAGACGTCAGAATCGCAGTCATAGGTCAAACCTCCTTACAAAATCGGTAGAGTTTCGCAGCTAGTTAATCTTAACCTTCTTCTTTATTATTACCCGTTAATAGTGTCTGGATTAACAAAATTATTTATAATTTCGATCGATTCATGAGTACTTCAGCCAAATTACTTAGTAACAAAAGTACGAATAACGTCCAAAACTTCTGGGACGATCGAGTGCCCCATCTGGAATTCTTGATACTGAACTTCTACTCCCCACGCAGTTAACTTGTCTCGACTCGTATGCGCCGCAGAGATCGGGACGACATCATCCTGGGTACCATGCACGATCGCGACTGGCGGTGCCACAGACTGGGGCTTTGGTCGATCGGGATGCAAATAACCACTCATCACAATCAGACCCGCTACGGGTAAATCTAGACCGATTTCCAGCGTCATCGCGCCGCCTTGAGAGAATCCGGCAATCCAGGTGCGATCGAGCGGGATGCCCGTAGATTCCGGTAGGGACTGGATCCACTCACTCAAGACTTCGCGACTAGTCGCCAGTTGCGTGCGACTCAGATCGGTTAGTTGACCAGCACCAGTGAAGGAATACCACATTTTGCCATCATCGCTATATTCATGGTCGAACAGGCCATTGGGGAACAGAAATTGATATTCAGGCAGATTGAAATAAGGCACTAGTTCGCCCAAATCGTCATGATTGGCACCCCAACCATGCAGCAGCACGATCGATCCGATGGGCGTATCGGTGCGAGCGGGGACGAAAATAATATCGAGTTTCGGATCGGTATTGCTAGGGTGCATGAGTGTATGTAGATAGTTTGTATAAAATTTAGTGACGGCGCAAAAATGCTCGATCGGGGAACTTTTGGCTTGGACTTATCCTCTAGTTCGTATTATAGTAAGGCGTTTGGCCAAAACTAAATATCTAATCTTTTAGCATCTTCCAAGATCGCGACATTAATTCGCCTCATTACATAGACTTAAAAGCGATCGAGATTCGATCGAATTCATATATCTGTCGAAATCTAGAATCTGTAGGGGTGCCCCTTGTGGGTATCTTCGTCGATGCGGG
>NZ_JANPGM010000703.1:0-1996 GCF_031423935.1 Chamaesiphon sp. VAR_69_metabat_338 | reverse complement strand
AGCGGAAAGTTGGTAAGTTAGAGGAATAGTTTGGGATTCATACGAGATATCGCCACTATGTATTCACCAACCAAAAACAGAACGGAATAAGGAAAAAAATAAATTCACAAAAATCTTCGTAATTCTTGCGGGGATGGCCTTTCTCGGTTCGAGTGTCGCTGGATTGAGCGGCTCGATTAGCAGTTCGATGAATGAACCGGCTGCAAATGAAAAAGCCGCCCAATCTCAGAATGCCCAACTTGCAGCCGAAGAGAAAGGTTATGCCGCAGTTTTACAACGCGAACCCAATAATCAGACCGCTCTCAAAGGTTTGATTTCGATTCGGCTGCGTCGTGGCGATGTCGCTGGCACCAGAACTGTCCTCGCGCAATTGGTCAAACTCAATCCAACCGAGCGGCAATACCAAGAATTGCTAGAGGCGATCGATAAACAGATCGCAGATACTCAGAAAGTGGGTACTTTAAAGACAACCACTCCACAGCAGCCAACTCAAAAGACCAAGTAGTTGCTGGGGAAAGGGTTCATTTATTCCCCATCAATTCATTCTATGAAAGTTGTTCTCTTGGCAGGTGGTTTAGGTACGCGTCTGACTGAAGAAACTGAAATTCGTCCCAAACCAATGGTAGAAATCGGCGGTCGTCCGATTCTGTGGCATATCATGAAACACTATTCCCACTACGGATTTCAAGAGTTTCTAGTGGCCTTGGGTTATAAAGGCGAATATATTAAACGCTATTTTCTAGATTATTACAGTCTCAATGGGAGTATGACTCTAGATTTAGCTACTGGTTCGGTACAACCTCAAGTCAAAGAATGTGAAGACTGGAAACTCCATTTGTTAGATACTGGAGTTCAAACCAATACTGGCGGAAGACTCAAACGCTTGGAACCTTATCTTGGCAATGAGACATTCATGATCACCTATGGTGATGGCGTCAGTAATATCGATCTTCAGCAATTATTAGAATTTCACAAGTCCCATGGCAAATATGTGACAGTTAGTGCGGTGCGTCCACCAGCAAGATTTGGGGGACTGGTGCTAGAAGGTGATTTAGTCACTAACTTCACCGAGAAGCCCCAAGCTGGAGAGGGCTGGATCAATGGCGGGTTTCTGGTGATGGAACCCCAAGTTTTTAAATACTTAACCAACGATAGTGCCGGCTTAGAAGTTGAATTATTAGAACGGTTAGCGATCGACGGACAGTTAGCCGCTTATCGTCACTACGATTTTTGGCAATGTATGGATACCCTTCGCGATAAATACAATTTAGAAAATTTCTGGCAAAGTGGCAATCCGCCCTGGAAAGTTTGGGAATACTAAACAAGTGGGTTGTGTTTTACTCGGCTGGAAAAAAGATGAGTCTACGTAATAATTTTTGGGATAATCGACCGACGTTAGTCACGGGAGCGACTGGTTTGCTCGGTGGCTGGTTGGTAAAACGGCTGTTAAATTTGGGCGCGGATGTCGTTTGTGTGATTCGCGATTCGGTACCGCAATCGGAACTAATCCGCTCTCGCTCGATCGAGCGGGTGAAGGTCGTCCGTGGGGATGTGTGCGATCGCGTCTTCCTCGAACGAGTACTCGGCGAGTACGAAATCGATACGGTGATGCATCTAGCCGCTCAAACGATCGTCGGCATTGCCAATCGCAACCCCATTTCAACTTTCGAGACTAATATCGCGGGTACGTGGCAATTGCTCGAAGCCTGTCGCCACAGTCCTACCGTCAAGCAAATCGTGATGGCTTCCTCCGATAAGGCTTACGGTGACTGCGATACGCTACCTTATGTAGAAACTACTCCTCTTCAAGGTTTACATCCCTACGATGTCAGCAAATCCTGTGCTGACTTAATTGCCCAAGCTTACGGACACACGTATAACTTGCCCGTTGCCATTACTCGCTGCGGCAATTTTTATGGTGGTGGCGATCTCAATTGTCCCAGGAATAATCCGATTCCAATTGAGATCGCCACCACCATAAAAATTGCCGCAGCGA
>NZ_JANPGM010000702.1:0-6596 GCF_031423935.1 Chamaesiphon sp. VAR_69_metabat_338 | reverse complement strand
ACTTGTCTCAGTTAATAACGCTAGCGTTTTCTCTAAATCATCTGTTTCTATATATTTCAATCGATGAGATAACAAAATTTGGGTTTCAAGCTCGCAAATAGATCCAAATGCAATAGCAATAAACTGTAAAAACTCCTTGGTTGAATTTCTACCATGTCCTTCAGCTAGATTTGAGGGGATAGAGACAGCAGCGCGACGAATTTGACTAGTCAATCCGTAAATTTCCGACTTAGGGAAAGAATCAGTGATTCGATAAACTCTTTCAGTTAAATCCATCCCTAATTGCCAAACTCTTAAGTCCCGAAAACTACTGATAGTCATCTTAATTTCATTCCCTATTCCCTATTCTCGATTCCCTATTCCCTAAACGACTGCCGCTTTCAACTCATCCGCCACCTGCGTCAACTCTCTGGTGGTCATCTTCACCTGGTGCATGCCGATCGCACTTTCTTGCGAACCTTGGGAGATATTGGTCATCGAGGTGAGTACCTGCTGAATCGATACTGCCTGTTGTTTGGCACTGGTGGAGATTTGTTGGGAGTTCAAGAACACGTTGTTGACGGCGTCAGTCACACCCGCGAAGGTGTCGGCGGTCGATCGAGCCAAGTCGATCCCTTCGAGTACTGTTTTACTACCTTCATCAGTTACCATTACCGTCCGGTTGATCGCTGCTTGAATGTCACTAGCCAGCAGGTTAATCTTATCGGCAGATTTTTTACTTTGGTCGGCAAGTTTCCGAATTTCGTCGGCAACTACGCTAAAACCTTTACCTTGTTCGCCCGCTCGGGCTGCTTCTACTGCTGCGTTGAGTGCGAGCATGTTGGTTTGACTTGCCAAGTCGGCCACGAGGTCGGAGACGATCGTAATTTGGCCGGTTTGTTCGCTGAGGTTGACGATTTGATTGGCGATCGCGTCTACTTTATCGCGGAGTCCAGACATCCCCTGGAGGGTCTGCTGTACCGATCGAGTCCCATCTTCAGCTAGCGAGAGAGCTTGGCGGGCACCATTGGCAGCCGCTTCAGCCTGGGCGGAAGACTGGAAGGAGATCGCGCCTAGTTCGTTAACTGTGGTACTGGTATCGATCGCCGAGTTGGCTTGCATGTTCACCGTGACCTCTTGCATTTCGACCGTATCGACGATCGCGCCCGAAGAACTGACGATCGAGTCGGCTAGCTTCCCGATAAATTTAGAAATCCGATTACCTAATAATACGGCTGAACCAACCGTTAGACCGGCCATCAATCCCGCCCCTACTAAGGTCGTCCACAACAGACGTTGAAGTGCTGCCGAAGCGGCTGTTTCATCAATGGCGGCAAATGCCGTCCACGGTAGTTCGGCCATGCCTTCTAGCTTCTCTAGTGGAGCTGCTGCAACTAGCTCGGCGCGACCGGCACGGCTACCGTTACTGTCGTTTTGGTGGCGGACTACTTCTTTACTCGTCCGCGCTTTCGCCAAATCCGGATCCTCAGCTTTGCCAGTATAGTCACTATTAGAACTGAGGAAGATTTTGCCAGTCTGTCGATCGAGAATGTGATAATCTTGGCTGCTGGTCGCAAAACTTTTGATGACTGATTCGAGCCGATCGATCGGTGCTCTCGTCCGCATCACCCCAATGAGGCTACCAGTTGCCAAGTCCTTAATCGGTGCGGCAAAGTGAATTACGTATTTACCCGTACTTTTGGATAGCTCTGGTGAGGAGATGACTGTCTTTCCAGTTTTGAGTACTTCTTTGAAGTAAGCGCGATCGAGGTGATTGCCTAATGGACTGCCTTTGGTCTGCGCGATCGGTTGGCCATTGAGATCGAAAGCCGCAATGCTGTCATAGACCCCATAACTTTGCATATACCGATCTAATAATGCAGCTCTAGTTTGTGAGGTCGCAATCTTAGCAATCTGGGGATCGGCAAAGACAGGTAATGAGGACAGAGTTGCGACGTCACCATTACGCTCGAAGACAAATCGGTTCAGTTTATCTGCTACCAATACCGCCCGCTCTGACTCAGCTTTGGTCGTTTGTTCTTGGTTGATGCTCGAAATCTGGATGTAGTTAAGCGTCCCGATCGTCGCGATCGGTGCTACACCTAAAGCGATCGCCACTAGTGTCGCTTTAGTTTTGAACGAGACGTTATTGAATTTGTCTTGGAAATTGGTTTTGAAGGTGGATAGCATTTTAGGGGATAGGGGATAGGGGTTAGGGGTTAGGGGGTGGAGAGGGGACAGGGGTTAGAGAATAGAGCGGGGTTAGGAGATTTAGATGGCTAGAATTATTTGTCTTGACGCGCTATGCGCGTTAATTTCTATCCCCTAACCTCTATCCCCTATTCCCTATCCCCTAACTCACCGCTGCTTGCAGCTCATCGGCAATCTGGGTGAGTTCTCTGGTGGAGGTTTTGACTTTGTGCATCCCGATCGCGTTTTCTTGCGAGCCTTGAGAGATGGTGTTCATCGCGCCGAGTACTTGCTGAATCGCGGCGGATTGGCGTTTGGTACTAGAGGAAATCTGCTGGGAGTTCAAGAACACGTTGTTGACGGCCTCGGCTACGCCCACAAAGGTGACTGCGGTATTTTCCGCAAGTTGAATCCCTTCGGTAGCTGTTTTGGTACCGCGATCGGTAGTCATGACCGTGCGGTTAATGGAGGTTTGAATATCCGTTGCCAGATCGTTAATTTTCTGAGCGGATTTTTTACTTTCGTCGGCAAGTTTCCGAATTTCACCCGCAACCACCCCGAATCCTTTCCCCTGTTCGCCCGCGCGGGCTGCTTCTACGGCGGCTTTAAGGGCGAGCATGTTGGTTTGTTTGGCCAGATCCGATACCAGGTCGGAGACGGTGGTAATCTGGCCGGTTTGTTCGCCGAGATTGGCGATTTGCTGGGCGATTTCATCGACTCGATCGCGCAAGTCGGACATCTCATGAATGGTCTTTTGCACCGCCTTGGTACCTTCTTCGGCGAGCGATAGAGCTTGTTTGGCTCCAGCTGCCGATGCATCGGCTTGTTCGGCGGTTTCCGTCGAAATCGATTCCAAGACGTTGATACTATCGGTGGTGGAGATCGCCGAATTCGCCTGTTGGTTGACTGAGATCTCCTGGATTTGAACTGTATCGGTGATTTCACTAGCAGAGACTGTAATCGTGGCGATCGCTTTTTGGATATATTTGGCAATCCGATCGGCCAACAACAGCGATATGCCGACTGTCAATCCGCCAGTGGCTGTAGCCCCAACTAAAATCGTCCACAATAGCCCTTGTAACTCCAAGTAGGCAGCAGCCTCATCGATCGTCGCTACTGCCGTCCAGGGTAGTTCGGTCATCCCTGCCAATTTTTCCAAGGGTGCCGCACTGATTAGTTCCGATCGATGGTGATTAGTCCCATTCGGTTGGCGGACGACTAACCCGCCTTTGGTGCGGGCAGCAAGCATTTCGGGAGATTCTGATTGGTTGATAAACTCGCTATTGGAACTAATAAATACTTTGTTAGTTTGGCGATCGAGGATATGATAATTCTCCTCTTTAGTTCCAAACTCTTTGAGTACTGTAGATAAGCGATCGACTGGAGTCCGCGTCCTAACTACGCCGATAATATTATTGGTAATTGAATCCCTAATTGGGGCGGCAAAAAATATCGAAATTTTGCCAGTATATTTACTAACTTCTGGTTCAGAAATCACTGTTTTGCCAGTTTTTACGGCATCTTTAAAATACTGCCGAGTTGAGTGATTGATTTTTGTTAATGATTCCCCTTTACTCTGAGCGACTAAATCACCTTTGACATCAAATACGGCAATACTGTCGTACACCTGGTAAGTTGCTACAAATCGATCCAGCAAGGTGTTTTTGTCTGCTAGCGAAGTAATGGCGGCGACTTTAGCAGTTGCAAAAATTGGTAGTGCCGAAATTACGGAAACATCACCATTGCGCTCGAAGACAAAGCGGTTGAGTTTATCCGCGATCGTGACTGCGCGCGCTTTTTGAGTTTTGACAGCTTGCTGTTGACTGGCAATCCTAACCTGGAGATAGTCGATCGTGCCGCTGACTACGACGGGGATCGTGCCTAAGGCGATCGCGAGGAGGATTGATTTGGTTTTAAAGGAGAGATCGTTGACTTTCGTCCACAAGTTAGTTGACATGGCTGTTGATAGTTAGTGACGCGATAGGGAATAAAATTAAAATATAAAATTTAGATCGATATTACTGAATGTAGAACGCGGATCGTCACACACTAGTCGGCAAAAATTCACGTTCGACTAACTCTTGGAGTTTGACTAAATACATCAACCCATCGGCATAATTGGTGACACCACTGAGATAGCCCCGCAGTCGATCGCTGACCGAAAGTGGTAGCTCATCAATCCGATCGGCAGCCAGGTAGCAGACATCAAAAATCCGATCGACAACAATGCCAATTTTGACTTTATCGATCTGGATGATGACCAGTTCTTGGCGCGGTAGGGTGGGAATTTGCAGGATGCTCCCGAGTTCGATAATTGGTAAGATTTCACCCCGCCAATTTAGCTGCCCTAATAGATAGGCTGGTGAAACTGGGACTGGAGAGAGAACGAATCGATCGAGTGCATCGACGTCGATCGTCAGTTCGAGCGGTAAGCCAATATATTCGCTACCGATTTGGACGACTAACACCCCTGCTGCCGTCGTAGTGCTCTGGGCTTTGATTACCGATTCCTTGAGTTGGAGCGCGCGGGTAGCAAAAGTAGCCCTGTCGGCGACTGTAGCCTCAGGACAACACCGACTGTAAAAATCAGCATCAGCTCCAGCCAAGATTGCTGGTTCCTCACCCAGTTCGGCGACTACAGCTGGCTCGCGAATCAACCGATCGAGATCGAGACAAGCAACTGGCTTGTCATTGCTCTGGGCGATACCGACGATCAAGTTGCGATCGATTTCAGCTTGACGACTCTGAATCAAAGCCATGTCGAGCGGTACGGGCGCGAGCGATTGCACGTCACATACCTCGTGAGCGACAATCCCGAGATAGGTACCTTGAAACTCAACCACGATGACGCGATCTGCCACATTGCAGCCAGAAAAACTCCGCCCAAATCGCAAATCTAAGTGCATCACTGGCACCATCCGCGATCGCCAATTAAAGATCCCGATCGTATCGATCGGCGCGGTAGCTAACGAGTACAACTCTGGCAACCAGCAGATTTCGCGCACAAAGGCAGTACTAATTCCATACAAGGAACCATGCAGACCAAAGACTAGATTTTGATTAGCTGACACGATCTCGATTACCTAATAACAACGACAAAGACTGGAGTGGACAGAATATATAAAAAGTAGGTTTTAAGTAGCTAGCACGATTTTTAGTAGCGATAAAAACTACTGGACTCATTATTGAATATGCCCACCCTTGGCATACTGATTAACAATTGCAATCAATTTTTCATCATTGAGCGGCTTGGTGAGATACTCAGTCGCACCAACCATTTCAGCAAGGGCACGATCGTAACTCTTATCCTTGGCCGTGAGCATCACGATCGGTAGTTGCGTAAATTTACTCATCCGGCGCAAGGTTTGACAGAGTTCGATCCCGTCGATCCCTGGCATCGTCACATCCAGCAGTAGCAAATCTACGGGCTGTCTGGCGAGCAAGTGCAGCGCACTCATGGCATCATTGGCCAGTAACACCTCGCAATGATCGCTTAATGCCCGTTTGATCCGCGTTTGGACGATCGGACTATCATCTACCGACAACACAATCGGCAAAGCAGCCGGAGGTGGCGGCTCTGGTTCAGCCGCACTCGGCGTTTGGCATTGCATCCAGCCCATTTGCACCCATTGAGCGTAGGAACGAGCTACCTGCAGCGGATCTCGATCGAGAGCGGTCGCAATTTCGACAATCGTGCGTTTGCCGTCAAACCACTTCTGGGTATGTTGTTCGATCGCTTTTTCCGCGATCTTGGCAGCCGTTGCTGGCGTTGGTGCTAGCGGTACCGCCGCCATACTCGGAATTAAGCTGTTGATTTTGATCCAGTACTGTTGGCGGGTATTGACTGTCATCATCAATTGATTCCAGTTCAAGCCATTGCCCTGGGCACCAAGATAAAAATCCACCTCAGGTTGGGGATTAAACCGATATTTACCGCCAAAACCGATCGCCTGTTCGAGGGCAAATACAGTTTGTCCCTGCGCCCAAGTTTCGATTTGTTCCCAAGTCAAGACATCACGCTGTACCAAAAACGTTAATAATTCGCGACTCGAATGCGGGTAGACCAACTGTTGGATCAGCCACCCATCGATCGATTGCGAATATTCTGGTTTGAACTTTTGGACTAATGTCCGAATTAGTTCGCCGCGATCGATTAATTTATTACCACCATATGTGATTTCACCTTTATACCAAATCAAGACTCGCTGCCAACTTCGATCGGGCTGGACATCTACTTCTAACTGAAGAATGCCAGTTACCTGCTGTTGTCTAAAAGACTCGATCGAGCGTGCGAGATCCTGTGATTGATAGGGAATTAATGGTAATGTTTCCCCTGGTATTAAGACATCACCCATCGACATTCCACTCATCTACCGATTCCATTGCATCTGAAGATTATCTTTACTATCGTTCCCAAATTTTGCGGG
>NZ_JANPGM010000701.1:0-5135 GCF_031423935.1 Chamaesiphon sp. VAR_69_metabat_338 | reverse complement strand
GAACGCGCACTCGAATATATCAGTGGCGATGAGTTGGTGGAAGTCACTCCTCTATCGATTCGGTTACGGAAGATTTCTAAGAAATTAGCCAGACGTTAAATGTCGCTAATTTAATCTAAGAATGAAAAGCTCGCACCTGCGGGCTTTTTCTTTTGGGTTGTCAGTAGGGGCAATTCCATTCTGGCATAATAGAACTGTAGTAGTGCGACCCGAAAGGCGCACCAAAGAGTGAGTCCCTTAGAAAGACTCCAGTCTAGTAGTCAAGACTGTACCCGCCCAAAGGTGCGTTGCTGGTAACGGCAAGGTATCAGAGCTAAAGGGTTAAGTGTCCGTTACGAACCGAATCATACGAGGAAACAACGGGCTAGGGTAAGACGTACATGGTTAACTTATGTGAACTCGCGTTCAGACTTCGTTATTCTAAAATGACCAACGATGATTAGGTTATCACAGGGATAAGGTCAAACACTTATCTATTGTTTGATAAAGAATTAACTTCATACTGTAGTTAGTTTAGACTACCAAATACCCTCGGAGTAAAGCGGGAACCTAAATACGTCGCATCTCAAGGGTGTGAAACGGGGCAATCCCCATTAGTTCTTCAATTAATAACTGAAGTAAGCCAACCGCAAGGAAAGCCGAATTACTAAGGAGGAAGAGGATGTTGACAAAGCGAATGCCATTACTCGAAAGAGAACAGGAAAAGCTCAAAAGCTAATAACTGGATGGATAGGGTAATACCCAACTTGAAAGGGTGCTGACTTCAACAGGTGATTCAGTCTGAATGTTCAAAGTAAAAGAACCGAACTTAATCAGAAAAGCTAGATGCAACAGACAACTGATGTAAGCGTAACGATTGAGAACAGCGATTGGCATAACGTCAACTGGCGGAAAGCTAATCGCATTGTTAGGCAATTGAGGCAGCGAATATTCAAGGCAACTCAAAATGGTGAAATCAAAAAGGTTCGCTCGTTACAACGGTTAATGCTCCGTAGTTACTCGAACGTCCTTCTCTCTGTGAGAAAAGCGACACAAGATAACCAAGGAAAAAATACCGCAGGGGTAGACAGGGTTTTAGTCAAGACACCTTTACAAAGGATGAAACTAACTAACGACCTAGCCATGAATAATAAGGATTGGCAACCAAAACCTGCCCGACGAGTATATATACCTAAAACAAACGGAAAGAATAGACAGCTAGGCATACCAACCATCAGAGACAGGTGTTTCCAGGCAATCGTTAAGAATGCCTTGGAACCTTACTGGGAAGCCAAATTTGAAGGATGTAGCTACGGTTTCCGCCCAGGACGGAGCGTTCATGATGCAATTGGCAAAATTTATCAATGTTTACGTCCTCATAAGACGAAGAAATGGATATTAGATGCCGACATCAGCGGATGTTTCGATAGCATTGACCATCATAATCTGATGAAATCAATCGGGAATTTTCCCGCTAGAAGATTAATTAGTGCATGGCTCAAATCAGGCTACGTGGATGGTAATACATTCCACCGAACCGAATCTGGAACCCCACAAGGGGGTATTATCTCACCACTATTAGCCAACATTGCGCTTAATGGGTTGGAAAAACACTTAGGTGTTAAATACAACAAGATAGGCGAAAGTAAAGGTAAAAGAATACTGGTCAGGTATGCGGACGATTTTGTGATACTGTGCGAATCAGAAGATGATGCTCTTAAAGCAAAAGAAACCACAGAAGAATGGTTGGGACTCAGAGGTCTGGAACTTTCTAAGGAAAAGACCAAAATAGTTCACATCTCTGAAGGATTCGACTTTCTGGGATTCAATATCAGACAATACCAAGATAAAACCACCAAAACAGGATGGAAGCTACTTATCAAACCTAGTAATAAGTTTGTGAAAGAAGCCAAATCCAAAATCAGAAAAACATTTCTTAAATATCATGGCCAAACAGTAGGACATTTAATTGCTGAAATAAACCCCGTCATTAGGGGTATTGCTGAATACTGTCGTAAGGTAGTATCTAGTAGAACTTTCAGGAAGTTAGATGATTACCTATTTACTCGACAAAGAAGATACGCCAACAGAACTCACCCTAATAAACCAAATTATTGGAAAAAAGGGAAGTACTGGGGGAGATTGAACCTGTCGAGGAGTTCAAAATGGGACTTTGGCGATAAAAAGATCGGGGCATACATGCTCAAGTTCGCTTGGTTTAATATCGAGAGATATGCAATGGTAACTAAATCTTCCTCCCCAGATGACCCTAAATTAAAGGATTATTGGGAGAAAAGATGGAAAACCAAAGCTAAGAGTGAAGCCACGAGATACAATAAAACCAAAGAAAAAGTAGCCAACAACCAAGGATACAAATGTACGGTCTGCGGGGAATCGCTCTTTAATGATGAACCTATAGACCTGCACCACATCATCCTTAAAAGTCAAGGTGGTAAAGATGAAATCAGAAACCTAATCTGGGTTCATCAATACTGCCACCACAAAATTCACCATCAAAAGTGAATTGCTCAAGCCGTGTACTTGGAAACTTGTAAGCACGGTTTTTCGGGGGGAAAGGGGTAGCAATGCCCCCTACCTACCCTACTTAAGACATCCTTCACTCTTGGTTTCATGTCCCCAACTGCGGAATTATTGCTGGTTTCTGTGCTAATCGTGCTCAATGGTGTATTTGTAATGTCCGAGATGGCGATCGTCTCAGCACGGAAAGTGAGATTGCAACAATTGGCAAATAACGGCGATCGGCGCGCTGAAGTCGCTCTAGACTTAGCAATGACCCCAGATCGCTTTTTGCCCACAGTCCAAGTGGGAATTACCTTGATGGCAATTTTGTCTGGTGCGCGGGGAGAGAGTGCGATTTCGCGACTGCTGGCACCCCAATTAGAACAATGGTTGCCGCGTCAGTATAGCGAACCGATCGCGTCAATTCTGGCGATCGCCACAATTACCTATCTGACAATTGTCATTGCCGAGCTGGTACCCAAACAGATTGCCCTCAATAGTCCCGAAAAGATTGCCAGTTTTTTCGCTAGACCGATCGATCTGCTGGCACGGCTCTCGACACCGCTGATTTTTATGTTGAGCCGTTCGACCAACTTTGTAGTCAAGCTATTTGGGATCAGACGCACCGAACGTCCGGAAGTGACCGAAGAAGAGATCAAAGTGATGATCGAACAAGGTACCGAAACGGGGATGTTTGAAGAATCCGAACAGGATATGGTCGAAGGCGTCCTGAGTTTAGGCGATCTCAAAATCGGCGCGCTGATGACCCCCCGCCCGGATATTACCTGGATCGATATCAACGATCGCGTCGGGATTACCCGCCAAAAAATTATCGATAGCGATTATTCACGGTTGCCAGTCTGCGAAGGCGAACTCGATCGGGTCTTGGGAGTAGTTCACGTTGCCGATTTGCTCTCCCAAACCCTCAAAGGCGAAGAAATCAATCTGACGGCTTCCTTGAGCCAACCGCTATTCATTCCCGAAAGCACGCGCGGACTCAAAGTCCTCGAACAATTTAAGAAATTTGGCACCCATATCGCCATGGTGGTAGATGAATATGGGGTGATCCAAGGTTTAGTCACCATGCACGATCTCTTTGAAGAGATTTTTGGCGATATTACCGATTTCAATGAAGAACCCGAAGAACCCCAAATCATTCAGCGCGAGGATGGTTCCTGGTTATTAGATGGGATGCTATCGATCGAAGAATTACTCGAACAGTTCGACATTCCCGAAAGCGCGATCGATCGCGGCAACTATCATACCCTGGGCGGGTTTGCGATCATGCAACTGGGTAAGATTCCAATTTCGGGCGAATATTTTGAATGGCGACAATTACGATTTGAAATTATCGATATGGATGGCAAAAGAGTCGATAAAATCTTGGTCAAATCATCCGAACCGATCGAAGAGATGCTTGATGAAATCGATCGTAATTAACTGAATGTTTGGCGCGATAACCCGATCGATTTGGTGCGTTACGCTGTCTTGACTGAAACACATGCGGAGGGAACCTCCGCGTGATTTCAGTCGCAAACCGTCGGGAAACAAAGGCGTGCGCAAGCCGCTAACGCGATAACACAATCGATTTGGTGCGTTACGCTGACGCGATAACACACCCTACAGTTATCAACTATTCACTCCACTCCACCTGCCATTGCTACCCGATAGATATCAGCAGGGGTGAGATTATCGTGGATAACTTGACCATCTCTAAACCAGACAATCCGCTTGGTTTGTTTGGCGACATCGGGTTCGTGAGTCACCATCACGATCGTGATGCCCGTCTCATTGAGCTGGGTAAAAATATCCATTACCTCCTGAGTCGTTCGCGAATCTAATGCGCCTGTCGGCTCATCGGCCAGCAGAACGCGCGGTTCCCCCACAATTGCCCTGGCGATCGCCACCCGCTGCTGTTGTCCGCCGGAGAGTTGATTGGGGCGATTGGCCATGCGATTGCTCAAGCCGACTTTTTCTAATGCAGCGACGGCACGCTCTTTGCGTTCGCTCGGCGGCGTGCCGCCATATACCATCGGCAACATCACATTTTCGAGGGCGTTCAGCTGGGGGAGCAAATGGAATTGTTGAAAGATAAATCCCAGTTTGCGATTGCGGATTTTGGCAAGTTCGGCGTCGGGGACGGTAGACACATCGAGTTTGTCGAGATAGTAATGTCCGCTGGTAGGCTGATCGAGACAACCGATGATATTCATCGCGGAGGATTTGCCCGAACCTGATGGCCCCATGATCGAGCAGTATTCCCCTTCTGAGATGGTTAGATTTACACCATCTAAAGCTTTAACGAGGGTGTCTTCGATCCCATAAGTTTTGTTGACGTCTTCGAGGCGGATGATTGGTTGGGTATCCATTATGTAGTTGATAGTTGATAGTTGATAATTGATAGTTGATAATCGATCCTAAAAACCATCTGCTGCTTGAGACGAAACTTCAACCCCAATGTTCTAATGAGATTTATCGATCGAATGCTGGTGACTGATATCAGTGTACGCGTGGATATGACTGAAATGGGAGTGGGCATGGGAGTGTTGATGAGCGATCGATCGATCGTCTTCTACATCTGCTGGATGTCCGTGCTGGTGTAAATCGTCGCTGTGCGCGTGGGTATGCCAAAATTC
>NZ_JANPGM010000700.1:0-5693 GCF_031423935.1 Chamaesiphon sp. VAR_69_metabat_338 | reverse complement strand
TTAGTTGTGGATTTGAGTATCGATCGAGGGATACTTATGACCAGTATTTGAAAACTAAGAGTTATAAGAATTGAGAGGATTAAGTGATTCAGTTTCCAGCCGTGTTTGGCAACTATTTACCAACACTCTAAACTTACCCCTAACTCCCCGCTCCAAGCTAATAAGAAATCCAATCACTCCAACTGCCTGGATACAACTTGCCACCTTTAATTCCTGCCAACTCCAGTGAGAGTAAATTGACGCAAGCTGTGACTCCCGAACCGCAATAGACAATCGGCTCTAAATCGGGGGAAATAGCTTGCCAGCGTTGTTGTTGGGCTTCGATCGACACAGCGTAGCCTTCAGGGGTAGAGACGTCTTGCCAGGGATAATTGACCGCACCAGGGATATGTCCGGCGATCGGATCGATCGGTTCGCTGTTGCCCAGATAGCGATCGGGTTCGCGGGAATCAATGAGCAGATGAGCGGGTGAATTTTGGATCGCTCTGACTCGCTCGATATCTACGATCCAATCTGTCCGAATTTGGGGCTGAAAGTTACCTGGGGTAACTACTGCTGGCAGCTTGTCTGTAGTAGGATAACCAGCTTTGACCCAACTCTGATAACCACCATCCAACAATGCCACGCGTTGGCGTAGCCTCTCCCCTGGAGAATCGTGTCCGTAGTAGCGCAATAGCCACCATAATCTAGCTGCAAAGCCAAAGCGCGAATCATCGTAAGCAACTACGAGGGTTTCCGAATTAATCCCCATCGCCGCTAGTTTAGCTCCCAAGACGCGATCGTCTGGTAGTGGGTGTCTGCCGCCATGAAGGCCAATCGGACTGGACAAATCGCGATTTAAATCTAAATAGTTAGCACCCGGAATGTGTGCGGTTTCATACTGGTTTCTCCCCAGTTCGGGGTCGCTGAGGGCAAACCGACAATCGACAATCTGGAGATCGAGAGCGGGTTTCGCGGCCAATTGTTGATGCAGCCAATCGACGGTGACAAGGGGTGAAGTAAGCATGTTAGGAATTAGGCTTTAGATATTGGGCTTTAGGCTTTAGGGAAAACTATAGAACCCATTTGAGATCTTTTACTTGGGTTTGTGTCATGCCCGATCGACTAGAGTTCGATTGCCGATCCGATAACCTTTGCCATACACTGTCTGAATCAATTCTGGCGAGCCTGGGACTTCCAGCTTGCGGCGGAGCAGTCGCACTAATGCGGCTAAAACATTACTACTCGGTGCGGCATGTTCGCCCCACAGATGGGCTTGCAGGCGATCGTGGGTGAGGACTTGTCCCGCATGCTGCATCAGATATCCGAGTAATTGAGTTTCTTTTTCCGAAAGTTCGATCCGTTTGCCCTGTATATACGCAAGTTGATTATCTAAATCCAACTCCAAATCGTCAACTCGCAGCTGGACTCGATCTGGTGGGGGATCGACAACCTGGACGCGGCGGAGCAGCGCGCGCACTCTCGCTAGCAATTCTCGCAACTCAAACGGTTTGACCAAGTAGTCATCTGCACCTGCATCTAAACCCAGCACGCGATCGTCGAGGGTATCTTTAGCAGTGAGAAATAACACGGGAGTAGCATCCCCGCGATCGCGTAATTGTTGACAAATTTGTAAGCCAGTTAAATGGGGTAACATCCAATCTAAAATCAACAAATCGTAATTGCCACCACTGGCTAGCTCGCTGCCAACTCGACCATCAATCGCAATATCGACAGCATATCCTTCTTTCGTCAATCGCCGACTCAATGGTTCTGTCAGGGCGCGCTCGTCATCGACTAGCAAAATTTTGATTTGAAGTTTATCAAGCACAGATGAACGATCCTGCCGGATGCAAGGGTATGATAAGAGCGGTAAGCGGTGTAACTTATCGACAATTCTCCCCATGGAGAGGCTACGCCAACGAGTCTATTCGATATCTATCTAATATATACTCGCGCGATCGATTCAGCCCTCTTGCCAAATTTATCGAAATTTAAATTAATCGATCTTTTGACTCAAATATTATGGAACTATAATTGTAAAGTCAGACTGCCTAAAATTTTGCGAGATATTTATTGTTTGACCAAGGGATTATGTGCCATTGAGACTAATGATATCTCCGATTAACGGCGATCGGTACCGCAAACTAGATCGACTGCTCGATCTCCAACACGGTGCGTACAGATCGGCAACTTAGATAAGATTTTTCTATATTCTCCTGCGTTCAAGGCGTAAGTTTGGGTTATGCAACCACCAATTCCATCGGGAACATTGCTTCAACAGCGTTACCGCGTGACCAAAGTATTAGGTCAGGGTGGCTTTGGTCGTACTTACTTAGCTCAAGACACTGGCTGTTTTGATGAGATGTGCGTCCTCAAAGAGTTTAGCCCCAACGATCGCGGTCGCGACGCAATGAAGAAGTCCAAGGAGCTATTTCAGCGCGAAGCTCAAGTCTTATATCAGATCGATCATCCTCAAATTCCCAAGTTTAGAGCGAACTTTGAAGAACAACGGCGGCTGTTCCTGGTGCAGGAGTATGCCGAAGGCAAAACAGTGGCGAAGACGCTGAGCGACAGGCTTAAAAATAGCACCACTTTTAATGAAGCGGAGGCAGTCGATTTTCTCCAAAATATGTTGCCAGTGCTCACGCACATTCATAATATGGGCATCATTCATCGCGATATTTCTCCCGATAATATTATTTTTCGCGATCGCGATCGGTTGCCAGTTTTGATTGATTTTGGCGTCGTTAAAGCTGGAGTTACCCAACTCGAAGTCTCGACTCAAATTCATCAAGGGACGACAGTTGGTAAAGCTGGCTACGCTCCAGGCGAACAACTCCAAACCGGCGAAGCTTACGCCAATAGCGATCTCTATGCCCTCGCGGTGACGGTAGTCGTGATGATGACTGGACGCAAGCCCGAAAGTCTGATCGATAAGAGTACGATGACCTGGAAATGGCACCAGTGGGTACCGACGCTCACCCCTTGGTTTGCCAAAATCTTAAATAGAATGTTGAGTCGGGCACCAAACAATCGCTACCAATCAGCTACCGAAGTCGCGCAAGCCTTGCGCTCGGTTTCGGATTTCGTCGGGGCTGGCACTACTGATTTGCCGCCTGATGGCACTTACGTTCCCTCCACCAAATCGGGGAACACTCCCAGTCAACCAGCATTTGTCACCAATCGCGAAGCTGCTGTACCACTATCGCGTTCTAAGCCGGTTGCTGGCAACAAAAGAGCCTCATATCCACTCAGAAACGAGCCACAACAGCACAATCCACTCCGAGGCATCTTCAATTCACCCTGGGGCATTGCGCTGGGTTCCGCCGCCGCCGCACTGATATTTCTCGTGCTCCCGATCTTTTTGATTAGTCGATCGATGATGACCACCAATAGTGATTCTAAAACATCACCACCGCCAGCTACTAATCCCACCGACCCCAATACTGCCACTCCTCAGTCCCCAGCAACCGTAGCTAGTTCCGTGCCATCGCCGACACCGAATGCCACCACAGCCCCCATCGCGAGTGCTGCCGAAGCTCTCGCTGTAGAAGTGGGTAAACCGATCGTCAAAGAAGGGTTACTCAATCCAGGGCAGCCGACCGTGTTTAGCATGACTCTACCCGTCGGCCACAAACTCCGCGCCACATTGGCCAGCACGCCTGCCGGAGCGACAATGAATATCTTGGCTCCAAATCAAGCAAATGTCGATGTCTACGCCAAAAATACCCTCAACTGGGAGGGCAATCTCCCGCTCGCTGGCGAGTATCGGATCGAAATCGTCCCGCTGCCAGGTGCCGCTAGTAGCAACTACAAGCTAGAGATTGCCATGTCAGCTTCAGCACCAGTAACCGCACCCGCCCCAGGCGCGGCTTCGACACCACCAACTTCGACCGCACCCATTCCGACTACTCCAACCGCACCCGCACCAGTCGCTAGGTAGACATCGCTCCCCACTCGAAATCCAATCGCGACAATTATGGAGAATGAATCGATTCTCGTTCCGTTCGCGAAGCGTCTGCCTGCGCAGAGAGGCTACGCCAACGACGATCGGCTGTTTGCCAAATCAATTGCCAGTCTCGGACTCGATCGCCTTGCCCGTCACATTTTAATTTGTGCGGATCAAACCAAACCATTGTGTTGCGGTAAGGTTGAGAGCTTGGCTGCCTGGGATTATCTCAAAACTCGCCTCAAAGAATTAAAACTCGATCTACCCGATGCCCCCAATGGTTGTACCTTTCGCACTAAAGCCAATTGCTTGCGCGTCTGTCACCACGGCCCGATCCTAGTTGTTTATCCCGACGGTGTTTGGTATCATTCGGCCACCCCAGCAGTCATCGAGCGGATTATTCAAGAGCATTTATTGGGCGATCGAATCGTGACCGAATATGCTTTTTTAGTCCAGCCAATGACGACTAGCTAAATTTCCGATGAAAAGCGATCGGTTGATAGATAATTAATTAAAATAGTAAATTTAGTAGTGAGGGTTCGGTCGGATGAGTAATCGGGATGGATTTAGCGGTGGCTTTTGGTTGGGCACCCTAGTTGGCGGCATCGTTGGTGGCATCGTCGGCGCAACGATCGTCGATCGCCGTACCAATCGGATCGCTTCAGAAGCCGAGCGGGGCAGATTATCAGGTGCAAATGGCGACAGAAGACCTTTTAAATCCAGCCGCAGTCGGACGACGCTCGATCGGATGGAGCTAGCCCGCCAGAGTCTCGATCGGAAAATTAGCGACTTAAATAACGCCATCGATTCGGTGAGATCGTCGATCGGCAATGTCACGGAGGAGACGATCGACGAATCTGTCACACCGCTGCCTGAAGAAATCAAAGATCGACCCTCAACCGATGTCCTCAGCTAGCTCAACTCTATTGAGCGATCTGGCTGGTGGGATGGCTGAGTCGGTTAGTACGGTATGCCGGACAAGCCATAATCGCCAGGCGATCGGTTAAAATGGTTGCAACAAACAGGTTTTTGCCCATCCACTAATTTTTATGAACAACGCCGCGATCGCGCCTCTATTAATTGTCAGCATCTCAAATTTTTTGAATATTTACTTAGTCATCATTTTTGTGCGGCTGCTGCTGACCTGGTTTCCCAACATTGATTGGATGCAGCAAATCGTCGGCTTTCTCAGTCCAGTTACCGACCCCTATCTCAATCTGTTCCGCTTCGTGCCGCCGCTAGGGTCGATCGATCTGTCACCCATCATCGCTATCTTCGCATTGCAATTTGCGATGCAGGCTCTATCAACACTCGCTCCTGCATTATCAGGATTCTAGCCAGAAGCTCAAGGTCGCTGGGCTACTAAACCGAGCTTCATCAGACTGACTGCAATCAGCGAAATTAATCCTAATTCCCCGCCACCGTGACAACTACAACACTAATTTATGTTGCCCTACTGCTGACGACTGTAGTCGGGGTAGTAGGAGCCGTAGTCCCAGTGATGCCTGGGCCGATTTTGATTTTGGGTGCGTCGATCGGCGCAGGACTGTTATATGGGTGGGATAATGCCAACATTACCCTGATTGTCTCTAGCGTGGTCTTGGCGATGTGCTTTGCGATCGAGCAGTTATCCGCCATTGTCGGCGCGCAAAAGGCTGGAGCTAGTCATTGGGGTCAAATCGGTTCGATCGTCGGCTTATTGCTCGGATTCATTGGGCTGTTACCCGCGTTACCTGTTGGCGGCCCCCTGGTGGGCTTGTTT
>NZ_JANPGM010000699.1:0-4641 GCF_031423935.1 Chamaesiphon sp. VAR_69_metabat_338 | reverse complement strand
CATTTTTTGGTTACAGTCTGGAGTACCAGATTCACAATTAAGGTGTCTGCAAGTACTGCAATAAATCGCTTCTGGTAAAATTGAGTTTGAAATTTTAGTATTGCCAGATCGCGACCGACTCAGATTTGATTAAAATACGTTGCAGCGTGTTGACAACAGCCGGGAATAATATCTAGATTCTGAGGGTAAGCTGAGAACGAGTGGAGATATTATGGGCGACGCCAAACGACGGAAAGAACAAGGAGCACCAGAATCCAAGCGGATTGTGTCGTGGTTGCCGCTGACGACCACTCAGTCAGAAGATTTTGTACGAGTCAGTACTCAAGGTGCCTGGATTGGGATCGGACTGCTGGTGTTTGGGTGGTTGACAGTGCGGTTAATTGGGCCGAGTTTTGGCTGGTGGCAGCTTGCGGGTTAGATCGTTGGCGCAGCCTACCGTTAGGTAATCGCAGTACGGTAATTAGGGTAGCGATCGCGCCAGACATCGCTAGTTATTCAATGTCATAATGGCATTAGATTCTTGTCGATCTGACGATATTAGTTATTGATTCGACGCAACCATCGAGCACTTACGCCTACGAGTGGATATGAACTCTTCAGAAACAGCTTTAACTCGCTCCTATAGTCAAGAAGACGTCCAGCAAATTTTGAACATTGCCTTGGCGCAGCATCCGAGTGCGGGTACGGAATTATCGTACGCACAGTTACTGGAGATTGCTGACGAAATGCGGATTGCACCGGATGCGCTCAAGCTAGCCGAAACTCAGTGGTTGACGCACCAAAGTGCTAACGCTAAATTTCAAGAGTTCGATGCCTATCGGCGATCGCAATTTCAAGACAAATTTGGCAAATACGCTATTACAAATAGTTGCTTAGTCGCCCTCAATTTTCTGACCGGGTTTGGCGTACCGTGGTCTTTATACATCCTAATTTGTTGGGGCATGAGTTTTGGGTTAGATGCCTGGAAACTCTTTTATCAGCGGCAAGGACAGGCATACGAGCGCGCTTTTAAAAATTGGGAACGCAAACAAAAGATTCAAAAATCAATTACGGGATTAATTGACAAGTTAGTGTAAGCGATCGCGACCCAATCTTAGTCGATCGCTAACTAGAGCGAACTTAAATTCAAATAACTATCGATCGTTATCTCCACAGCATTTACATCACCTAAGTTAGAACCCCCACATGTTGCCAGTCAAGACCGAAGGTAAACAATGGTTGTGGTTACTGCTATGGACGGCGATCGGTGCTGGTTTACGATTTGCTAATTTAGAAGGCAAACCGCCGTGGACGGACGAATTTAGAACAATAGTATTGAGTGTGGGCAATAGTTTTGACGCGGTGCCACTCGATCGAGTCATTAACATCGGCGATTTACTCGCCCCCTTAATTCCTAATCCCCAGGCGATGATGGCCGATATCGTCCATCAGATCGCGATCGAAGATCGCCAACCTCCAATCTATTTTGCGATCGCTTATTGGTGGATGAAACTATTTCCCACTCAAGCGGGATTCGCCGATCTGTGGGCGGCAAGAGCTTTGCCAGCCGCCTTGGGTACATTAACGATTCCGTGTGGTTATTTTTGCACTTACGCGATTTTTAGTCGATCGAGCGTGCTCGCTACCACGCAGACAAATGCACTGCGGGGACAATCGATCGCTAATTTCACTGCGGCGATGTTGGCAGTATCCCCCTATGGCGTATTTATCGCTCAGGAAGCGCGTCACTATAGTTTGGCGATCTTGTGGATAACGATCTCGATTAGTTGCTTGGCGATCGCCTGTCAGGATCTTACTAGCGATCGCAAGTTACCAGTAGGCACGATCTCGATCTGGCTAGTCGTGAATATTTTGGGCGTTGGCACCCATGCTCTGTTTGGGATCGCTCTTATCGCTCAGTCGATCTCTTTAGGTGGGGTTTGGCGGTGGCAGATGCGTCAAAAAATCTCCCTCGGATCTGACACAGCACTCGTGCCCCATCCGAGACCAAAATTTAGATGGCAGCGATTATTAGTAGCCGTCCTGAGTCCAGCAGTAGGGCTGGCTGCGTGGTTGTGGTGGCTGGTGACTAATGTCAATCTACACCGCCCTAGCTGGATTGACAGCGAACCCCATCGCGCGATCGAACTCTTCAATCCCCTGTTCCAAACTCTGGGAGCTGCGATCTCGATGCTGTCGCTACTTTTAGTGGAAGTCACCGAACTACCACCAGCGATCCTGTCCGAACAGGCGATCGATCTGAATATTCCCACGGTGCTACTGTCAGCGATTTTGATGCTCGCATTTTTTGCCTGGGTGCTACCCATGCTCGATCGCGGGATCGATCGCCAATTGCAGCACGCACAGACACAGATGGGGACGCTAGCGATCTTGAGTGTTTCTGCGCTCTCTATTCTGCTCTACCTCACGATCCCGTTGCTGACGGGCTTCGATATTACACGCGGGGCGAGATATCACTTTAGTTATTTTCCTGGCTTGATGATGCTCGTCGGGCTAGGATTGGCTAGTTGTTGGCACAGTCGTCCATCGATCGCCAAATGGGTGTCGGGACAACAAGCTGTCGCGATCGTCTTGATGATGGGCGCAGTCAGTAGTGCGATCGTCGCAAGCAACTATGGTTATCACAAATACTATCGCCCCGAATTACTTATCCCCCTGCTCTCCCAATCGGCACCACACCCTGTCCTAGTTGTCACTACCCGCCATAGTATCGTTCCGGTCGGCGAGATGATGGGATTGGGATGGGAGATGCGGCGGACGGGAGCGGACTGGCTCTCACCCCATACGCAGTTATTATTAGCTAGTCAAAAGTCAAAGTTCTGCGGTCGCGATTGTCCGGCGACTCGGCTGCTGCGCGAAACTGTCGATCGATTCACACAGCCGATCGATCTGTGGACGGTTAATTTTCACGCGCCGATCGACCTGCCGCCTACTTGCACTCGCTCCAAACAGTTTACGCGAGGAGTCTATGGCTATCAATATCAGCTTTATCACTGTCAGCCCCTTCAAGACACGACTCTGTAATGACATGCAAAATTGGTTTTACCCTAAGCTCGATCTCTGTAAGTGGCAGAGTGATAACCGAACTTTGGAAGTACTTATTCCCGATCCTGCCACTTACAGACATTCGATTCATGGATCTAGATCGATTTAGAGTCTCGATCGCTACCGCGAAGCCTAATTGAAATATTTACAAGCTAGAGTCGATCGGTGTTTGCGCCAGTAGCAGCGAAGTTTGCCAATAATTAGCAATTTCCAGTGTTACGAAGCTCTCAATTCTGGGCACACTAACTTAGTAGAGAATGAGTATTTAGGCTCGATCGATCGAGCACAATCGCTCAAAATCCAAGTGAAATGGCTTAGATAGTAGTACTATTACATACTTGACATCCATCATATTGCGGATTAAATTGTTATGGAATACACAGCCAAGACAGTGCTGTAGGTTCTCTTCAGACCCCCTTTCTCTTTTGTTCTAGCTAGATTTACAGATATTTACGGGCAGATTACTATGAAAATGACAACTCGCACTCTATTAAGTGGCGTTGCACTCAGCGGTGCAACCCTCGCTATGGCATTTGGTTCAGTCGATCGCGCGCAAGCAGCTTCGATCGGTCTTGGTAATACTGGTGTTGGTACTTATTCCGTCACTGGTGGCGGCAGCACCACAATCGTTCCTAATGGTGCGTTCCCGATCGGACCTTGGTTGGCTAATGATGCCACATCTTCTTGGATTGGTTCTACCAGCGTTGCTCCAGGAAATTATACTTACAGTACAACATTCGACCTTGCTGGTCTAAATGCTGGTACAGCACTGATTTCCGGGAATTGGGCTGGTGATAATAGTGGCGTGAGTATTCTATTGAATGGATCTGCCACAGGCATCAGTGCCAATGCTGGTAGCGTTAACTTTGCTAGCTTCACAGCATTTAACATCGATAGCACTGCTAATTTTGCGGCTGGACTCAATACCTTGTCCTTTACTATCAACAATTTTGACGACGGTCAAGGGAACAACCCTGCTGGTATCCGTGTTGCAATGACAGGTAGTGCTGATGCTTCTGAAGTTCCAGAACCTTCGGATTTTGTGGGTACTGCGTTCGCTTTTGGTTCTGTTGTCTTACTCAAACGTAAGATGAGCAAGAAAAAATTGGGCTAGAGCATATCTCTAGACATTCATGCGCAATTAAAAGCCGGTTTCTGCGAGGAAACCGGCTTTTTAATCGCTACTTTTAAACTAATTTTGATTACTTAGCCAGTTCGATGCCAAATACTTCAGCAAAGACTTTATTAACCTTGTAGCCAGAGTCGATCGATTCGAGCGGATCTTTACGGAGTCGGTGGCGCAGACAGAGCGCGATAATCCGACTGATATCATCGACAGTGACTTCCGTCCGCCCTTCCAATGCTGCTAACGCTTTGGCAGCGCGGTTGGTAACGATATCGCCACGCAATCCATCGACATCGCATTGCGAGCAGACTTGAGAGATTTTGACCCGCAGATCGTAGTCGAGGGTGACATTAGCGAGTCGAGTTTGGGCATCGACGATCCGCTGCTGGAGTAGTACTTGTTCGGCTTGATATTCAGTCGTGAATTTGTGGGGATTGAGATCGAAATCCGAGCGTTGTTCGACAATTTGG
>NZ_JANPGM010000698.1:0-6070 GCF_031423935.1 Chamaesiphon sp. VAR_69_metabat_338 | reverse complement strand
TCTAGTTGCTTATCCCAACGCTGGTAATCTACATCAGCGAACCACTGTCTGAGTCGCTGAAACTCATCTGGTGCAAGTGACAGAATGGCTGTTTCAATTTGCTCGATGGTTGACATACAATTTTTCACTATTTCTAGGTGTCAATTGAATTATGGTTATAGATGTAATTGGGTAGAGCACAGCGAACCCTAACATTCTCAGATCTAAATATTCAACCCAAAATCAATTTAAAATCCCATTGCGGCGGCGACAGAATGCAAGTTGGCATCGATGCCTTGCTGGAAAGGGTTGATTTTATTGGCGATCGCGGTATCGGGATCTTTGAGACCGTTACCAGTCAAGACACAGACTACTGTTGCGCGATCGGGTACGCGATCTTTGACTTTGAGTAATCCGGCTACCGAAGCGGCACTTGCTGGTTCGCAGAAGATGCCTTCCTTACTACCCAGCCAGCGATAGGCGGAGATGATTTCGGCATCGGTGACGGCATTGAATTCGCCACCGCTCTGAGTTTTAGCCGCGATCGCTTTATCCCAGTTCGCGGGATTGCCGATCCGAATTGCCGTTGCCAGGGTTTCGGGATCTTTGACGCGGATACCACTCACTAAAGGTGCCGAACCAGCCGCCTGAAATCCCATCATTTTGGGAAGTTTCCGATTTTTGCCGTGCTGGTGATACTGATTGAATCCCATCCAGTAAGCCGTAATATTGCCACCATTCCCGACGGGAATGCACAACCAATCGGGTGCGTCGCCGAGGGCATCGACTAGCTCGAAGGCGGCTGTTTTCTGGCCTTCGAGTCGATAGGGATTTACCGAATTTACCAATGTAATCGGATAATTTTCCGCCATCTCGCGGACGATATGCAGCGCATCATCAAAATTACCTTTAATCGCCAGTACCTCGGCTCCATAGAGCAGGGCTTGGGCTAATTTTCCCAGCGCGACATAACCATCGGGAATTAGCACGTAGGCTCGCATCCCGCCGCGTACGGCATAGGCAGCAGCAGCAGCAGATGTATTCCCCGTACTGGCACAAATCACTGCCTTAGCACCCGCTTCCTTGGCTTTAGTAATCGCCATTGTCATGCCGCGATCTTTGAAGCTGCCAGTGGGGTTGAGGCCATCATATTTGACATATACCTTGACACCGCGCCCGATTTCAGCGGCAATCGTTGGCACGGGGATCAATGGTGTGTTACCCTCATGCAGAGTGACTACTGGTGTAGTCTCAGTCACAGGTAGATACGCACGATAGGTTTCGATTAATCCCGGCCAACCACGGTTGGTAGTAGTTCCGGAATTGACTTCAATTTGGGTATCTAAACTCATGATGTGACTCTAACCTGCTTAAGAAATGATAGGCGACTCTTGCTCGTTTGAAGATCGCAGACTCCCGCCGATTCTACTATTGAAGCATAATTCTGAGCCTTCTTGGGACGAACATCACAAGTCCACCGGCAGGAATTAGGGATTTAGACATCGAGTATCTACCGCCAGAGCTTAGAAACCAAAACCTAAACAGCTAAAGCCTAAAAACCCAAGCCTAAACCCCGTTAACCGCTAAATTAAACCCATGTCCGCATCCGAACCTCGTCCGCGCGCCTTAGTCGCGATCGTCATTTACAAGTGTTTTACCGTCGGATTATTGATATGTGTCGCGATCGGGTTATTTTTGACATCGAAAAAGTACGATAGTCTGTTTACCTTTGCCGAGGAGTACATGATGACCGGCAAACGCGAAATTATCAAAGCTGGACTCACACAGGTTATCAGTGTATCGACAACTAAGATGCAACTTGGCGCGTTGGTTGCCGCGATCTACGCCATTGTAAATGGGATTGAAGCGATCGGTTTATGGCAACAAAAAGCCTGGGCGACAATCCTCGTTGTGGGGATAGTCGGACTGACGATTCCGGTGGAAATCTATGAAATTATCGAGAAAGCGTCGATCGTCAAGTTTGCGGTCTTTGCCATCAATCTCGCGATGTTTGTCTATCTGCTCGGGCACGCACTTGAGGTGCGCAAGAAACACCGGAAGAAATAGGACGGGGAGGCGAGGAGACTGGGAGACTAGCGGACGGGGGAATGGAAGAAAAAAGAACGCTTACGTTCAAATTCACTATCCACTATCCACTCCCTCCTAACCTCAAACCTAAAGCCTAAAACCTAATCGATCGAGCCAACGCACCCATAACCAGCCGAGATAGCTACCAATAAAATATACCGGCAGATCCGACCATAAAAAAGTGCTGCCTAATACTAAGCGACCTGGTAGTGTCGCGCGAATTGCTTGCAGCCAAGGTGGTTGGTAAAGCTGGAGAAACTCGATCGCGCAAGATCCCAAACACACCCAGATCGCTGTCAGCCGTCGATCGGCACGAGGATAAATAAGGATCGCCACTAAGATCCAAAACAATTCATAAGCGATACTGCCAGCCGGATCGCGGATATATTCCGGTAAACTAGGACTAAATCGCACCATGTAGCCGAGGGGGACGATCGCTAGTATATTAACTAATACAATCGATCGATATGGGTAAGACTTTATCGGCATGGAGTGGCAATGGTCTCAATTGATTTTCTGCAAGGATAAACATGAAAAAAAGTATCAAAAACGATCGTACTTTATTACTGACCAGTATTTTACTATTTTTCATGCTGGCAGCAGGAATTATGAGTGGCGTCGTGGGTTTTGTCTCGGGACATGAAGCCCTCAAAGGTGTCACCCAACCAGATATTCGCCCAAATAATAACAAAGGTGGTAGTACCCAAAATAAGAGTACCAAAGGATTGGAACTAATTCAAGAACAAGAAGTACTAGCTAGCGTCAAAAAACAAATGGGTATCGACGAACCCCTCAAAGATGCCGCGCAAGCAAAAGATGCCAAAAAACAAGCTGCTGACTTTGAAAAAGCCGTAAAAAACGATCCTAAAACTGGTCTGCCTATCTCCAAACTGCCGATCGTCAAACAGGATCAGGGGATTACCATGACAGTCAAATCGATGGCGACTCGTGGCAATAATCTCCAGCTCGAATTGACCCTCTCCAATCATGGCAGTCAACCTGTCAATTTTGGCCAGGGTACGATCGGTGTCACTACCGATCGCTCCCAAAACGTCAATGCGACTACTTCTGGACTTCCTGGCAGCCTCGCCGCCAACGGTCGCGATGTCAAAGTTTTCTTGAATATTCCCAAAAATGCCCTGGATAAAGTCAAGAGTGTTTCTCTACAATTAACTGATGTAGATAAAAAACTGCAACTAGAAGCTGCTGGTATCCCAGTTGGCAAATAGGGTGAGACTTCTCTTGGTGCCTGTTTTCCTTCCACCTCCTTTTCACTATCATTCCTAAATCCCGACAATGAACGATCCTCATCCACTGCTTGGTGGTTCAGAAATTGGGTGGCGATTCCTGCTCATCTTCGGGTTGATTGCGATTAATGCTTTCTTTGTGATTGCTGAATTTGCGATTCTCTCCGTCCGGCGATCGCGAATCGATCAATTAGTGGCAGCAGGCGACGATCTGGCACGCCAAGTCCAATCGCTCCAGCGTGGGATCGAGCGACTGCTCTCGACCGCTCAAGTGGGTATTACCCTCTCTAGTCTGGCACTAGGGTGGATTGGCGAACGGGCGATCGCCCAAATCTTTTCCCAAGGCTTGGCGTGGTTTTCCCTCAGCAATACTGTCGCCCATTCCCTGGCGATTCCAGTCACATTTATAGTGCTGGCATATTTACAGATTGTGTTTGGCGAACTCATTCCTAAATCGATCGCGTTGATTTATGCCGAACGGATTGCCAAGGTGTTGAGCGCGCCGAGTCTGGCGATCGCGCGCATTTTTAGTCCGCTGATTTGGGTACTCGATCGATCCACTAAATTGTGTTTGCGCGTATTTGGCATCCGCCAGCGTTATGACGGGCGCGAGCGGGTAACTTTCAAAGAGTTACAGGCAATTGTCTCGACCGATCGCGAATCCAGCGGACTCGCCCTGGAACAACGGGAAGTCCTCACCAAAGTTCTGGCATTTGCCGATACGATCGCCAGCGACGTCATGGTACCCGCGACCCAAATTGTCACCGTCCCTAAAACCGCCAGTTGTCAAACCCTCCTCCTCAAAGTCGCTACCACTGGCTATTCACGTTACCCCGTTACGAATACATCCCTCAATAAAATTGTCGGCATCGTCAACTTCAAAGATTTTGTCACCCTCCTCGCTCAGGGCAAACCCGCCAACCAAATCCCGATCGAGCAGTGGATTCAACCCATAGATTTTGTCACCGAATCTACGCCCACGAGCATTATTCTCAAACAGATGCAGCAATCCAATCGTCACATGACGATCGTCGTTGATGAATTTGGCAATACGGCAGGTTTGATTACCCGCCAAGATGCGATCGAGGAAATGATCGGGATGCAATCAACGACAGATCGACCCACCGAATTAATCCAAAAACTCACCGACGGCACCTTTCTCGTCCAAGCCCAAATCAATCTCGAAGATCTCAACGATCTTCTAGACATTTCACTCCCTCTGGCTGATGACTATCAAACTCTCGGCGGATTTTTGCTTAACAAATTGCAACAATTTCCCCAAGCTGGGGAATCTTTAGATTATGAAGACTGGAGCTTTGCCGTCATCTCGACCATCGGCCCCAGGATCGATCGAGTCAGGGTGAGGAAAGGGGTTAGGGGATAGGGAGTAGGGAATAGGGGGTATTCGATTTACACTCTATCAACTCCCAACTCCCAACTCCCAACTCCCAACTCCCAACTATCTCCCCGGATCGACCAATCCCAACTCGGCAAAGGCGGCTAGCCGCAGCCGACAGGAATCACAAGTGCCACAGGGCACGCTGTCTCCAGAGTAGCAAGACCAAGTTTGCGCCCAGGGGACTCCTAACCTGTCGCCGAGTTGGATAATTTCCGTCTTTTTGAGATCGATTAAGGGTGTGATAATCTCGATCGGCTCGCCTTCGCGTCCTTGCTTGGTACCCAAACGGAATACCGATCGCATCGCTTCGATATAATCGGGACGACAATCGGGATAGCCAGAATAATCGAGGGCATTCACCCCAATATAGACTCGACTGGCAGCGATCGCTTCGGCGTACGCCAGTGCGAAGCTCAAAAAAATCGTATTGCGGGCGGGAACATAGGTAACGGGAATAGATTCTGACATTGCAGCCAGATCGCGATCTTGGGGTAAATCCACCCGATCGTCTGTCAGTGCCGAACCACCCCACAACCGCAGATCGAAGTTGACTACCTGATGAGCGACGACTCCTGCCAAGCTGGCGATCGTCCGTGCCGCAGCGAGTTCCTGGCGGTGGCGTTGTTGATAATCAAATGAGAGGGCATAACACTCGTAACCTTCACTTTTGGCTAAATACAGCACCGTCGAGGAATCCAAACCACCTGAGAGGAGAATAACTGCTTTCACAACGGCTAACTTCATAATTTAAGGAGTTTCTATTTTAACTTTTCTGGTCGATCGCGACGTACGTAAGCGACGGCAAGGATGAGCGGAACGAGAGATATTCCGATTTCAAATCCAAAATTCCCTGAGTCGATAAAAACCAATCTTTAGGAACATAAACAAAACTTTTCGGTTCTTTACAATTGTAAGGCTGTGATAATATCGGAATTATTCTAGGTAAATAAAGCAGCACTCGGCGATCGATTTAATCGTTACTACTCAGTTTGGCTCGGTTCGATCGAGATCTAGCACCGAGGACGATCGAACGATTACAACCGATAACTAATTCGTAGTGGTGGAGGAGTAAAATTTAGCGTGAGAAATAGCATGTCAGCCAGACAGTTAGACACAGAGATTCAGTCGGGTTCGCCCCAGCCACTGAAAGTAGGACTCATCGGGATCGGTAATATGGGACAACACCATGCACGGGTGTTGAGCCTGCTCAAAAACGTCAAGCTGGTTGGCATTGCTGATGTCAATGTCGAAAATGGTTTGGAAGCCGCTAGCAAGTACAAAGCTAGATTTTATGAAGATTATCGGGAACTGCTTTCTCAAGTCGATGCTGTTTGCATTGCCGTTCCCACTAGATTGC
>NZ_JANPGM010000697.1:0-2637 GCF_031423935.1 Chamaesiphon sp. VAR_69_metabat_338 | reverse complement strand
CTTTTGATAGGTTTGGTTCTCAATTTGGTGAATCAGGACATTCTTTGTCCAACCAAATTTCCGTGTCATTCTCAGGTAAAACTCTCGCTCTAAGTCGTCTTTGCACTTTTCGAGAATTGCTAAGTTGTGAGTCCAGGCAATTTCTCGCACCAATGGTGCGAGATTTGGATTCTCGGCATAAGCAAGATGGAATGCTCTCATTCGCCATAAATTGGCAGTGGAGAAACCGCTGATACCAGTGAATTCTGCCTGAATATCTTGTGCAAGTTGTTCAACAACTGATTTGCCCCAACCTGCGGTTTGTTGTCGATCGACAATTAACCTCCCGATATCCCAATACAGCGCGATTAACTCATGGTTAACGGCTTTCAGGGCTGCATACTGAGCCGATTGAATCCGCTCTTTGACTTCGATTAATAGTTCTTGATAATTGGTTCGATCGATCGTCATGGACAGAAATATTCAGTTAATTGAGACTGCAACTATACGATAATTTTAACTCTACAGATCGTCATGATGTGGAATGTGACATCTAGCTTCGCCAAGAAACCCGACTGTCTTGTCGTTTTTTTATTCGGGGGGAACCCCCGAATAAAAACGCCGCTTTTCCAAAAAGTCGGGTTTCTGAATCCTATAAGTCAAGCAAGATCGAATTAGCACTCTCGATCGAGTGATGAATTGAATCGAGAGGGTTAATCGAGTTAGCGATCCGATCTGAGTTCGGCGCATTGGTTTTGGAGATCGCGGATTTTGGTTTGGCGTTCGATAGAGTTGACTTGTCGATCGAGTCTGATGGCTAGGGGTAAGGAGCGGTGGAGCCATTGTTGGGCTTTGGGAATGTAGCGAGTGGGATTGCTTTGACGGGCTTGATAGAGGCGGATTTCAGCGAAATCGAGATAAAGATCGAATAAATCTCTTTCTACTTTTGGTTGGCGGGCATAGTGCCAAGCTTGAATTTTGGCGGTAATGGCGGGTTCGATGCGCTCTTGTTTCCAGTACACATCTCCGAGTACATCGTAGGCGTGCATCATTGGTTCCGGTGATTCGATTCCTCGTGCTAGTTCTAGAGATTTTAGTGCTCTTTGCTCTGCTGTTTGCAAGTCGGATCGTTCGATCGATACTTGCGCTAATCCTGTCCATGCCCATTGTTTGTCATAATTATCAAACTCATAGCCATTAGCAACTTGTTGGTAATATTCCTCCGCCTCCTTCAGCTTTTCCATTTCTTGCAGCAAATCTGCCACATCCAAGATATGAGTAGCTAATGCATAGCCTGGAGCTGATGGGTTACGACGGCTCAAAGATAGGGCAGTTTCTATCTCTGCCAAAGCTTTTTCGAGACGACCTTGCATCTTCCATAAAGATCCTCGTCGAAGGCGCAGTCCTGCTGACCAATTGCTTTTGCCGATCTTACTAAGCCAATCTAGCCCTCGATTCAGCACTCTTTCTAGATCTGCTATGTTCATATTGGGCAGAGATCTCCCAATTGAAACAAAACTCATAAAGCTGGTCGCTATATACGACAGACTCTCTTCGCTGAGTTCTCGATTTAAGTCGGGGTTATAAGCGATCTCGATCAGCCAAGTGAATGTACTCAAGGCTGCTCGATCTTTACGCTGCATTCTTTGTGCTGCTGCCAGCTCAAAACGATTTCTTATTGTCAAAGACAGATCATCAATCTGTTCTGATAGATCTGCTGCTCTTTGAAATATTTTTTCAGCTTTAGCATATTGTAGCTCGTCTCGGCAATCACTTGCCAGCCGAGCCATTTGCTGAATTTTCTCGCGCTTTTCTTCATTGGCTAGATATGTTTCTATGTCGAATCCTTCGTCTAAAACACCCCAATCATCCATGCTATAATTCTGCCTTAAAAATCATTACTATTGATAAACAAACGTGCGATCGATCGAAATGAGCATTAGACTAGTTCTAAATTAACCAGAATTATTGTTAAGATTGATTCTGAAGTGTTCAGTAATATATTTCTTGCCATCTGAGATTGTACCTTCGCCAACTCCTGAATTAGATGCGATTTCAGCAGCATGTGTCTTGCAAAAGATACCAACAGTTTTATATTGGGCTGCAATAGCTTGAGCATGTTTTTTGTTGAACTGTCCAATATTTTCTAACATATCTATAGACAGGAAAGTTTTTTCTTTGATATTTCTAAGATTTTTGAGATTATTCTTTTTGTTAAATTCCTCCCTTAACTGCTGTATCAGTTCTTGCTCTCCCAAATTTGGATCGTAGTAAGACAAAAGTTCTCCTGCGATATCGATCGGTGGAGTTACGCCTTTTTTGCATAAATAATTTAGTGGGCGACCTTTATCTCGATATTGCCCAATTCGACCAATCTCTAGAAACACATTAGGATTTCCATCACTTACCTCAGCTAAATAACAGTGGCTTTGAATAATATGCTCTTTTACATTATTGGGAATAGTATCACCAATATGTTCGCTATCTGCCCGCGTTACTTCCCATCCATAAGGCTGTTCTTGCAATACAGTCTTGACAGCTTTTAGGAGTTTATCGTATTCGCTGGAAAAAGGCATAGCAAAAAAGCAACTTATGTGTTCAGTCTGCGGGTATTCAGATTGTGCAACTTTCGCTTGTAGCTCGCGCATTTCCTCAGTC
>NZ_JANPGM010000696.1:0-5724 GCF_031423935.1 Chamaesiphon sp. VAR_69_metabat_338 | reverse complement strand
TTGTTTTAAAGCGATCGATATGTTGCGAAAATCATTAGCATAAACCCTTGATTTGAATCAACTTCTAGAAAATTCTTGTGGAGATTTAGTTCGATCGAACAGTCTAAGTACTGGGTGATTCTATTTTCTGACCTAATTTTGGTTCGGTGCCAGCAATAATTCGTTGAATATTGGCACTATGTCGCCAGACGACGTAGATGCCACCGACGATCGCAAAAATCACTGAAGGCAAAGGTCGCTCGCATAATAACATCCAAATTGTCACTGAAATTGCGCCCGCGATCGAACTAATCGAGACAATTCGACTAATCGCGATCGAAATGCCAAATACAACTATCGTCGCTAAGCCAACTTGCCACGACATCGCCAGTAAAACACCCACGCCCGTAGCAACAGATTTACCACCACCAAAGTTCAGCCAGATCGATTTACTATGTCCTAAAATCGCGCCGGTTGCAGCTAAAGGAATTAAATAAGCTTGCCAATCATTAGGTAATGTGGGAAATAAATTGAGTGTGAAAATCAGATTGGCGATCGTCACTGCTAATGCGCCTTTTAGTGCGTCGATTAATAAGACGATCGATCCGGGAACTTTGCCTAATGTTCGCAATACATTCGTCGCCCCTGTCGAACCCGAACCATGCTCGCGAATATCAATTCCCTGCAATAATTTTCCGGCTAAATATCCAGTCGGAAATGAACCGAGGAAGTATGCGAGGATAAAGATACCTGTAGCAACAATGATATTAATTAACATATCGATTTTAAATAAATCTCCTAAGTGGACATCTTAGTTTTAGCGGGAAAAGTGCCCGTTAGATTAAAATTGAATATCTAATGGCTATAACAAGTCATGAATAAGTGTGGGTGTCAATTCCAAAATATTGTCAATGACCCGAGCGGCACCTGCTTGGATTAAGCTTTCTGTGTAGGAACGCACTTGTGAGGGTTCGGCGAGAATGTGAGGTGGTAAGACTCCCACCCCGATTGTCTGTCGATCTGGTTGTTGGGTTCTGGCATTTACCACCGTGTGCATATCGGCGACTGTATCGCCAACATAGAAGATGGCTTCTCGTGCTGAGAGTTGATGGTTCGATTCTAATCGATCGACTACCATAAATAGTCCTTGGGGATCTGGTTTGCCGGGAGCGTCTTCCATTGCGACTAAAACGGGAGCCTGTAGCCCCAATCTGCGTTCTAAGATATAACTAGCGGAGCCTTTGGTGGCACCGCTAAAGAAGCCCCAACAACTACCAGCAGCAGTTAGAGAATTAAAGTATTCCAAATTTGCTAATAGTGGTTCATCGCAGATATATCCATTCCAATTGACTGGATCTGTCCCGCGATATTTGGTCTGAAAATAGGCCACAATATTTTCATAATCGAGATTAAGCGCAGAGCGAGTTTTGCCTTGACGCTCAAAATAGCGGTAGATCAGCTCTTGGGAGCCTTCCCAATCGTTATTCCAGATCCCTTCACTTTTGAGTTTGTCAATATCGATCGCGGTTGGCCGACAGGCACCAGTGGTAAACTGCTCGACTGTATCTGCTAATGCGCGACGATAAGAATTTCCTACGTCCCGAATGACTCCATCGATATCAAATACGACGATCGCACTCATTTTCGGTCGAACCTGTATAGTAATTAAAAATTTACCATATTCGCGCGAACTGTCGTTTGCCAAGCTGTGACCGTCACAAATCGCCTAAGCTGTTGAACATTTCGATCGCGTACTAGATTTCTTGAAAGCGGGGAGCGAAAAGTGCGGTCTTGGGGTTTCCCCAAGTAAAGCACCTTTTCAAGACAGCGGAGAGCGGGGAGCGGGGAAAGGACAAGTAAGTTAAATGATTAACAGCTTAGAGCAGAATTCTCTGCGCCGATCGCTTAAAGATTGGGAAGTCTCGATCGGTGTTGAGATGGTACAATAATGGATTGTGTGCCAACCTAGTAAGCAAATATGACCGAAACCATCACCGAAACGTTACCAGTAACAACATCTAAATTTATTTTAAAGGTGCTGTGGTTGGATGAGAACGTTGCCTTAGCAGTAGATCAAGTAGTTGGAAAAGGATTGAGTCCGCTCACTGCTTATTTTTTCTGGCCGCGCAATGATGCGTGGGAACAGCTCAAAGCTGAGTTAGAGGCCAAACACTGGATTGCCGAAGTCGATCGCGTAGGTATCCTCAATCAGGCTACTGAAGTCATTAACTATTGGCAAGAAGAAGGCAAAGGTCGTCCTTTACCCGAAGCTCAAGTCAAATTTCCCGAAATTATTTTCACTGGTAGTAACTAGTTACATCGGTTGGGTATGGGGCGAAATCCTGAGTCGTTCCCAGGAAATCGGGTATTTAGTGCATTTACCCCATTACCCGACTAGCCGGTTGTCAAGACAATCCGAATGTCATTCCAGCTATGCAACTTTCAAGGAAGCGACATTTAACGATCGCTAATTGTCTTTAGGCACTCTAAAAATTTACAATATTTCCAAAATTGAGTCAGACGAGATCGCATCGAGTATTCGATCGACCAAAATTTAGTGTTTGAGATTTAGATGTCGATCGATCTGTCGTTCTAGATGCTCTAGAGTTGTCGAGTTATCTAAATTAACATCTGCTAAAGCGATTTTTTCGGCGAGCGGCATTTGACTGTCGATGCGATTTTTTGCAGCCAATTCGTCGATGCGATCGCGTGTCATGACTCGATGTAATTGGGTGGGTAGATCGCAACTAACTACCCAAATCTCTGTAACTAGATCGGTAATTTTCGCTTCAAATAGCAAGGGAATTGCGAGTACGGCGGTAGCATCTGGTTGGAGCTGATTTATTTCTCGATCGAAGCAATCGCGGACATAGGGATGAATTTGCGATTCTAGCCATTGCCGCTCGGTAGGATTGCTAAAGACAATTGCACCCAACTGGGGTCGATCGAGTGTTCCATCCGGTTGTAAAATATCATCACCGTAATGTTGCCTAATTGCCTTTAAAATCGGCGAGCCAACTGCAACTGCTGCTCTAGCATAAATATCTGCATCCAAAATTGGTAAGCTATATCGTGTCTGCAAATAGTTAGTTACGGTACTTTTTCCCGTACCAATGCCACCAGTAATACCGATTAAGCGCATAAAATAATTGATAGTTGATAATTGATAATTGATAGTTGATAGTTGATAGAATAGCGTAGGGTGTGTTGTCTTGACGCATCGACCTGGAGGAAACCTCCAGGTCGATGCGTCGCTATCGCAAAGCGTAACGCACCGAAGAGAATAGCTATAAATAGTCGATCGTTAATACCTGTGTGGCTTCGATCGTAGCGTCAATTTAAATACAGCTCTTTCAATGCGATGCTTTGTAGCTCTCTCTAAGAGGCTGTTTGAAAAGTTATTTTTGACACCCGTAGTTGGTATGAATCCCCCTGTCTTGTCTCCCTTAACCGTCGGGAAACAAAGGCGAGCGGGAGCCGCTAAATCCCCCTTTTTAAGGGGGACTAAGAATCCGGTTCCTCCCTGCTTGGTGCAACTCATGCGGAGGGAACCTCCGCGTGGTTGCATCCGCTGTTTAAGGGGGCTAGGGGGATTTTCTAGGGTTTAGGCGTAACAAATTTAACTTTTCAAACACCCTCTAAGCATAATTGGTAAAATACATACAAAAATAGAAGTACTTTTTATGAACGATCGTTTAGTCGAGAAGGCAAATCGAAATGTTTGGGAATCGATTCGATCGTTCAATGCCCAGCGCGAACCAACTTTGGTAGCTCAAAAGTATGCGAAGATGCGGCAGAATGCTTTTGCCTTTTATCGCGGTACATGCCATCTATTTTATCAAGATTTACCGCGAGAGTCGAGTTTGAATCTTGCACCATCGGTATGGATCTGCGGCGACTTACATCTAGAAAACTTTGGTGCTTATAAGGGTGATGATGTACGATCGGAGCAGATTCGTCGCCAAATTTATTTTGGGATTAACGATTTTGATGAAGGTGTGCTCGCGCCTTGTACTTGGGATATTGCTCGCTTGTTGACGAGTATCTTATTAGCTGTCGAGAATCTATCATTCGATCGAGCTGATGGCGATCGATTAATCCAAGTTTGTCTGGATAGTTATACCGATACTTTGAGTGCTGGCAAAATCGAATCGATCGTCGAAGCTAATGCGCGGGGTATTGTTGGTGACTTGCTCAAAGCTTTGAGTCATCGCAAGCGGAGTGAGTTATTAACAGAACGGACTAAATTAATTAACGTTGGCGTAGCCTCTCCCGTGGAGAATCGTCGTCAGCTTCGATTCGACGATTGCAAAATACTGCCGCTCGATCGACAGCAGCGAATTAAAATTACTAATGCGATCGACGATTGGGCGAGAAATCGTGCGGATAAAGATTTTTTTGAAGTTCTAGATATTGGCTTTAGAGTAGCTGGTACGGGAAGTTTAGGACTCGATCGCTATCTGATTTTAGTTGAGGGTAAAGGTTCGCCCGATCGCAACTATTTACTCGATCTTAAACAACAGCAACCTTCAGCATTAATGCCATATCTGACGCAGCCGCAGCCACAATGGGCAAATCAGGCATTGCGAGTAATGCAGATCCAAAAATTAGTGCAACCAGCACCGCCAGCTTTACTAGCAGCGATCGAGTTTGATGGCGGTAGCTATTTATTAAGAGAACTTCAACCCACACAGGATAAACTCGAACTGAAAAGCGATCGCATCAGTTTACCTCAACTCGAAAAGCTCATCGAAACAATCGGTCGGATAGTGGCGTTTGCACATTTACACAGTAGTGGTAAGATGGGTGCGGCAATCGATCGAGAAGCGATTCTCTATTCGAGAGGCTACGCCAACGAATTTGGGCAAAATTTAGATTGGCATTCAGAAATCCTCAATTATGCCAGTAATTATGCCCGCCAAGTGCGGGTCGATTTTCGAGATTTTTGCAAGGCGACAAAAGATCTCTAAAATTAGGCACACCTCACTTCGATCTCGATGTAATTACCTGTCAAATCGATCGGCTCAATTTACAGTTAAGCATGAAATATCTGAGATTACTAATTGGGATCGGCGCGATCGCTTTATCCGCTTGTACGCGTACTAATCCGACAGCCTCGGTACCTGCGGCTGCACCTTCACCAGCTACGACTGCGCCGCCTACCAATCCTAACCCGCTGGTTAATTCCAATCCTGGCATCTCACCTACGCCAGCAAGTATTCCCGCACCAGCAACACCCACGACTGCGGCGGTTCCTACTGTTGTCCCATTACCGCCGAAGAATATGACACCTTTACAGGTGCCAGCTCAAGTTGGCGATTATCAGGTAATTGATGAGTTAAAGCAGCCGCAATTTATGGCGCAAAGTCGCAATATTTTGAAGCCTAGCAGTCTGCCAAATAGCAAGGTTAAGTTTAATGGTGCAGACTTATTAGTAGTTTTAAAAAGTACCCGTAAGTATTTTAGGAATCGCTTGGATAGCGATCCAGATCTTCAGCGGGAAGGAATCTTGGGAACCCAAGGGGTGAAAGTGGCTGATATTGTCAAAACTCTGGATTTTATGGTGTTGACTTTGCAGCAAGATCTCAAAGCTAAAAGACCGATCCGCCTCCAAGATCCGAAGTTTTTAAATACCAATTTTAAGGCGATCCAGTGGACGGCTTTTAATCCGACGATAACAGATGAAAAACGAGTACGGATGACTAAATATGCCGTATTTACCCATCGCGGTTCGCGAACGCCAAC
>NZ_JANPGM010000695.1:0-2107 GCF_031423935.1 Chamaesiphon sp. VAR_69_metabat_338 | reverse complement strand
GTTGATGCTTTAATGGGACAATCGCCCAATCTCTTGGATCTTTTCGATGCTGTGGGTGCCGCAATTTGTGTTGGCAGTCGCTGGACGACAATCGGGCAAACTCCCCCGCTGGTGGCACTCGATGGCTTGGTGCAATGGTTGACCGAAAATGTTGAAGATGATGTTTTTAGCACCGACTCACTCCCGCTCCTAGCTGCCGATTCTGTTGGTGAAGGAAGATTTAAAGATGTTGCTAGTGGGATGCTGGCAATTTCCTTGTCGCCAGACAGTCATGTGTTGTGTTTCCGTCCTGAAGTAATTCAAACGGTGAACTGGGGTGGAGATCCAGAGCACGCTTACCAAGAAGTAGTCGCAGCCGATGGCAATATGCGCTGGAGTCCGCGCAAATCTTTCCAATTGTGGCAAGAAGAAGTCCGGTTGCATTCGCTCCCGTGGCAAGCAGTAGACACCGCCATCGCCGTCGAATTACGTAAATCGTTGGCGAAGCCTACCGTAGGTAATCGTCAATATTGTCCTCCGTCAAGCTGAAGCTGCTTTGCGGCAAAGCGAGTAAAGACTGCGAGCGATTTTTGACGGTACTTTTGAGTTAATTGGCTTGCTCGATGTCGAGGGCATTTTGCTCGAAATTAACCGTACTGCCTTATTGGCAGTCGGGGCAACATCAGATGCGGTCATCGGTCGAGCATTTTGGACGACTCCCTGGTGGACTTATTCTCCCGCCGCGCTGCAACTACAAATCCAACAAGCGATCGTCCGAGCAGCTACAGGTGAATTAGTGCGGTTTGAAGCCAATCCTATCCTCGCCGATAGTACCAACGTTTGGGTCGATCTTTCCATCACGCCGATCTGCGATCCAGCGGGAAAAGTCGTGATGCTGATTGCCGAGGGGCACGATATTAACCAGCAAAAACAGACCGAAAATTCCCTCCGAGCGAGTGAATCCCGCTATCGCACGTTAGTCGCCAGTGCCCCTGTCGGCATTTTTCAAACCGACATTGCTGGAGACTGTTTATTTATCAATCAGCAAGGTCTGGAATTAATGGGCGCGTCACCAGCGGAAGTTTTGGGTCGGGGTTGGGCAAACTCCATCCATCCCGATCGCCCGCGCGTATTTGCCGCGTGGGAGAGTACTGTCGTCGCGAAACACCGATTTGGACTAGAGTATCGAATGATGACCCCTCAGGGGCAAGTAAACTGGGTCTATGGCAGTGCGTTGGCGGAGCCTATCGGAACGATAATCGCGATCGAGGATGAAGCTGGAAATATTACTGGCTATCTAGGCACGCTCACCGATATCACCGAGAAAAAGCGATTAGAGCAGCAATTTCTCCGCGCCTAACGCTTGGAAAGTTTGGGCACTCTCGCCAGCGGCATCGCTCACGATCTAAATAATGTGCCGACACCGATTGTCGGTGCCGCCCAGCTTTTAGAAGTTACCCTCCCCACATTAGACGTTGGCGAAGCCTCTCCTATGGAGAAACGCAGTCAAAGACTGCTGACAATGTTAGTCGAGAGTTCGCTGCGCGGGAGTAGTTTAGTCAAGCAAATTCTCACATTTGCGCGAGGAGTAGACGGTGAACGCACAGTATTAAAACTACAGCACATCCTCGTCGAAACGATTACCTACGGTAGGCTTCGCCAACGATATTGCCCGCCAAACTTTCCCCAAATCGATTGAAATTAGCTTGGATCTGCCCGTTGAAGATCTTCAGATGGTGTGTGTCGATGCGACCCAAATTCATCAAGTCTTGATGAATTTGTTCTTGAATGCGCGGGATGCCCTGCCGGATGGCGGATCGATCGTGGCAACTGCTACAAATCTGGTAATCGACGACACTAATGCTAAACTACATGTCGATGTTCGCGCTGGATCTTATGTCGCGATCGCGATCGCTGATACTGGAATAGGTATCGATCTTCAGGAGATCGATCTGATTTTTGATGCGTTTTTTACGACCAAAGAAATGGGAACGGGTCTAGGGCTATCGACAGTTCTGAGTATTATCAAAGCTCACGATGGCGATGTTCATGTCGATAGTGAAGTCGGGCGCGGTACTTGCTTCACCATCTATCTACCTGCGGTAACTAATAGTGAGGAAAAACAGTT
>NZ_JANPGM010000694.1:0-4276 GCF_031423935.1 Chamaesiphon sp. VAR_69_metabat_338 | reverse complement strand
CTTACCCAGACTGGTGTTGCTAACAGTGGATGTTGTTGGTTCTGGTTGCTTGGCGGTACTCGATTGCGCAGTGGCAATGACTGCGGCTGTAGCAATGCTGGATGCTCCCAGTAAGATGTCCCGTCGTTTCATTAGTTATTAAGTTGTCAACTACTAATCATCAGTAAACAGCATATAGAGATCGATCGCCACTCCTATCTACCACCGCACAAAAAAGGGTTCCCTGGATGGGAACCCCTCGATCGAGACTGGTAAGATTGACTAGAACACGAACGTCGTGCGAATCGTACCGAGGTATTCAGTGGGGTTGCCAGCATTATGCTCGGGGTTAGTCAAGAGCAATAATCCAGGCGTGATATAGAGATTATCGCTGACTTTATATTTGTAGAAAGTTTCCAGGTGTAAACTAGTATCATTATCACGACGAGTTACTGTCGTGTTACTAGTTACCTTCGGTTGCATCCCAACGACAAATCCAAGGGTGCTACCTTTGGAGCCGAAATCTTTCACTGCCAGCGTGGCGGCGTAGTTCCAGATATCGGCACTACCACCACCAGTTGCTTCGCGATTGGCTTGCGTCAAACCACCCCAAGCGGATAAGACTAGATTTTTAGAGAGATTGACACTACCGAGTACCGAATAGTGGTTGCCAGAAGTTGGCGAACCAGCAAAGGGATTGTTTGCAAAGGTACTACCCGTGTTGCCAGAGAGGACAGTACCGTTAGTGGTGTAAGTCCGAGCGTAGATTAAGCCTAAGCTCACATCTTCCGAAGGTTTTAAAGTGAGTTGCGAAAACAGCACATTAGAACCATTGAACAAACCATTATTCTGACTGGGATTATTGACGGTTTCTGGCGCAGGGTTAACACCTGTTTGGGGGACGCGAGGTACCGCATAGCTCAATACCAAGCCGAGATTGGGGCTTAATTTGGTATCGATCCCGATCCCTGCACCCTCATTGCTGAGGCGATAAACTGGGTTGAAGCGACCGAATCTGGTGATAGAACCAGTACCCGCAGCTTGAAGTTCGGGGTTGAAGTTATAGTAGTTATCGTTGAACTCATTGCCGACACTTTCGATATAGACTTTGCTGGTGGCACTCAACGGTAACTGATACTGCAATCTGCTGACATAGGTGGCGTTTTCTTCACTACCTTCAAATCCCAGTCGGGTCATGTTAGTACCAGATGGAGTGCCCGCAAAAGTGTTGCTATTGCGAGATTGGAGCCGTACCAAGAGTAAGTCTTTGCCGGTGAAACTACTGCGGAAATTAAGCCGCACGCGATCGGCAAAAATCGTATTGCGTGTTGCCGTAGACGGGCCACCCGCCAACCCATTAATCGCAAAAATTGCTTCCCCAACTAGTTTTGTCGTCGTCGAGAAGCTTTGGTCTTTGACCTTAGTGACTTTATCATCTAGCTCTCTGATGCGGCTATCTACAGCTTGCAGTTCGGTGCTAAAAGACTGTACTAGAGCTTTGACCCTATCGAGATCCTGCTGAGTAACTTCTGGTTCTACAGGTGCAGGAGGTGCGACTGGAGTAGGTTCTGGTGCTGGCGGGATGACTTCCTGTTCTACTGGCGGTGGCGTTGTGACAGCGGGTGCTGGAGACCGCCGTTTCTTGAGTTTACGAACTTTCCTTCTGGCAACTAGTTGCTCGATCGATTGGACGCAGCTATTGAGACTAGTGGCAAATTCTTCGCGCGATAGGGTTTTGCCATCGGGAGTGTTGGCACAGCTATACTTCTTGCTTAATGCCTGAAGATTTTGATAAGCCCAGTCCCCAGATTTAATTTCTGTCGCTTGTGAGGTTTGTTCGATCTCTGTTGCGTTAGGCTCTACAGCCAGAGAATTGGGGACTGTTGTCGATTCATTAGCAGTTGCCAATGCGCCCATCGCGTTCCAGACAGTTACGAGAATCAGGAGTGGCGACAACAGATTTTTAAATAACAATTTTGTCATTCGATCGATTTTTCCTCACACGGTAATTTTTTACCTAATTACATAGGCATAGTTGGGCACATCCTACAGTATTAGTTTTTATCATTTCTGCATAATAGTTTACAGTTTATAATCTACCCAGATGATATATCCGTGGGACGCTCGATGTTTCCAGGCTTTGTCGGCTCCAGTCTACAAAGGCTCAGACACCAACCGATCGATAAAAAAAATGGGAAAGCAGGTTGCTTTCCCATTGTGACTATATTTTTGCTATTGCTAACTCTGACTGACGCGTTCGTTAATTAGAATTTAAAGGTAGTGCGGATCGTGCCGACATACTCAGTGGGGTTAGCACTATTATGTTCGGGATTGGTGATCAGCAAAATGCCAGGAGTAATCGCCAAGTTATCATTTAACTTCACTTTGTACAGAGCTTCAAGATGATATGAAGTGCTGTTATCGGGGGAAGCAGCAGTACTGCGCGAATTAAGTTTTGGTGGGATCCCGAAAATAAATGCTAAGTTATTCCCCTTTTGACCGAGATCGGGGAAAGCTAATGAAATTGCATAGTTGCTGACACTAGCACTACCGCCACCGACCTCACGATTGGCCTCAATAAATCCAGCCCAACCGGAGAACACAAAATTAGGACTAATTTTGTAACTAGCGAGGAAAGAGTAATGGTTGGCAGTTGTCGCTACCCCATTAAAAGGATTGTCTGCTGCCGCACTACCAGTACCACCAGCAATCCCACCGTTACCATAAGAACGGGCGTAAATCAGACCGAGATTGAGATCGTTTGCTGGGCGGAAGTTTAACTGCCCGATGATAGCGTTAGCACCATTGAATAAGCCGGTACCCGCACCAGGGTTAGAAACTACAGCGGGAGTGGTAACACCAGTAGTAGCGTTAGTAGAAGCTGCGCCTGGAACCGCATATCCTACTGCTACATCTAGTGCGTCACTAAACTTGTGATTTAGTGTTAATGATGCGCCATCACCACTGAGTCGGTAAATAGGGTTGAAGCGACCGAATCGAGAAATCGAACCTTCACCAGAACTGGCAAGAATAGGGTTGAAGGTGTACATGTTCTCGTTAAACTCACTACCAACTGTCTCAGCAATAATTTTGGTTTGGGGGCTGAGTGGATAAGAGTATTGGAGCAAAGACACATTGGTTTGGTTGGCTTCGTCACCGTCATAGCCTAAACGCGCCATCCGAGTACCAGCAGGTGTCGTCAAGTTGGGCGTATTCCGAGACTGTAATCTCACGCGGAGCCGATCCTTGCCCATGAAACTAGCATCAAAGTTGAGACGAACGCGATTGCTCAACACTGTGCTACTCGAACCAGCGACGATTCCACGACCAGTGTTGTAACCGCTGATCCCAAGAATTGCTTCGGCATTTAACTTGGTAGTAGTAGAGAAAGCTTGGTCTTTGAGTTTAGTAACCTTTTCATCTAAAGCGACAAGGCGAGTATCTACACCTTGGAGTTCGGCACTAAACGATTGCACCAATCCTTTGAGTCTGTCGAGATCTTGTTGGCTAACTACTTCTTCTTGCTCGATCTGTGGTTCGGGCGGAGCTACAACTGGAGCTGGCTCAGGCGGTGGCGAGACTACTTCTGGAGCGGTTGAAGGTGCCGTCTCTACCGCTGGCGCGGGATTATACCGCCTTTTTTTGATGGCTCTACGCGGTTTTCTTCTGGCGACTAGTTGTTCGATCGATTGAACGCAACCATTAAGGCTAGTCGCAAATTCTTCGCGGGATAAGGTTTTGTTGCTAGTGGGTGTATTGCCGCAACTATATTTGTTGCCTAGTGCTTGCAATGTTTGATATGCCCAATCACCAGGTCTAACTTCGGTGGCTTGTGTAGCCTGTTCGATTTGCTCGGCAGTAGCTTCAGTATTAGTCGCCGCTACAGAATCTGATTTGGGGCTATTTGTAGGGTTAGCCATTGCAGTTTGCAGACTGGCAATCCAGACCGCAGTAGCTATAAAGATCGGGGAAATAAAAATTTTCGATAAGATGTTCGTCATGTTCTTGCTCACACTACACTTTTGAAATTTATGGTGTATTCGATTACACCACTGACACTAATGTTTAATTTTCTGCATAACAGTTTACAGTTTATGCTCAAATGTCACCAATTCATATTAATTCTGATACATTTTGGCAATCCCCTCATTACTCATATTGCCTAGCGATCCCTGCCGAACAGATCGAGATCGGATCGCTTGGTGACTGGGCTACCTAGCTGCTAGGCACGAAGATCTCGATGTAGAAGCGATCGAAGCGAGATCGCCAGTGAGAGTTAATGTAATCGGCTCGGCAA
>NZ_JANPGM010000693.1:0-2279 GCF_031423935.1 Chamaesiphon sp. VAR_69_metabat_338 | reverse complement strand
CCCACAGTCGTCGGCTGTACTTTGCTTTTGACTAGCTCCACATAATTGCGCTGCTTGAGCGTGGCAATAGTCGGTGCATAAGTCGAAGGACGACCGATCCCGCGCCGTTCCATCAATTGGACGAGTTTTGGCTCGGAGTAGCGTGGTGGTGGTTGAGTTTGTTTTTGCTCGTGACTGACGTTAGTGGCTGTGAGTGGTTGTTTTAGATGCAAGCTCGGTAGCACCGCATCGCCGCTAATATCCTTCCAATATTTGGCATAGCCTGCGAATTCCAGCATTTGCCCTCTGGCTTGCCACTGGATCTCGCCAGATTGGGTGACGATCGTCGTTTTGCGAATCTGTGCGGGTTTACATTGAGACGCGATCGATCGCATCCAAATCATCACGTACAGCGCAAATTCATCCTCTGAAAGCTGTTGTTTGAGTTCGCTTGATGCTTTTGTTAGATCGGTCGGTCTGACCGCTTCGTGAGCTTCCTGAGCGTCTTTGGAACTACGCTGTTTCGCTACCTTAGTCGGTACATTATCTTTGTCGTGAGCGAGTAGCCATTCCCGCGCGGCTTTACAAAAATCCTGACTCAGTTCGACCGAATCAGTCCGCATGTAAATGAAGGCGGTTAAAACCGCCGTGTCGTTTCCCTCTCAGGGCTAAAGCCCATGAGTTTCCCACATCCCGCTTATTTCTTATGAAAATGTGTGGTAGCTATCGAGCCAATCAATTTGAGTATGACCGCGCAGGTCGCTAGGATGAATTATGTTTACGGCAGTCGCGCTCATCTAGTTATCTCCCCTGTGCGTAAATTTATCGAGTACATCGCGAGCGATCTGCGGCTTGTAGCAAATTCTGGTATTCCTGTTCCTAGAGCCTAATTAATTCGATCGAGATTTATCTCTATCGATCGAGATATTGTGATGCAATCGCCCCGTTGCGATCGATTATTGATGCCGATTCAACCACACCATCATTTCGCCAATCTTAACTCGATCGCTAACAATACCAACATAAGCCAAATAGAGCGAGACAGATCCCCTGTGGCTGTGCCAGAATGACAATGGGTGTATCGGTCGAACAATTAGCTAACTGCTCTATTACCTGAGACTCGCGATGCACTTATACAATATCTGTCAATCCATTGCTGACGATCTCACAACTGCTTGTGACGATCTCGAAGACTTCCTATTTGCCGATTGGTATGCCGCCGCTCAATTGCCTAAGGCAGACCAAAGGTCAACGAAACCAGCCTGTAAAACGCGCGCGCCACGCACTTTAGCAGAATACAATTTGGCAATTCAATCGGCACCAACAGACGCCAATCTATTTTACGGTCGCGGCACGGTGCGGTACCGCTACCACGACCATGTGGGCGCGCTTGCCGACTACAATCTGGCACTCGAACTCAATCCCCAGTTGGCAGCAGCTTACACGGCTAGAGCCATTAGCTACATTCACCTCGATCGCCTGACAGATGCGATCGCCGATAGCGATCGAGCTGTCGAACTCCATCCCGATTTGCAAGTTGCTTATCATACCCGCGCTGTCGCCCGTTCCTATGGTGGCGATAACACTGGCGCGATCGCCGACTTCACGCGCTGTACTCAGCTCGCACCGAGTGCCGCCGCCTACTATAACCTCGGCGTCACCCAATTGACGAGCGATCTCTATACCCCCGCCCTCGCCAGCCTCTCCAAATCGATCGATCTGCGAACTGAAATCGCCACCTATTACGCCCGCAGCGTGGCTTTAGCTGGCTTAGGCGATGATTTTGGTACCAACCGCGATTATAGTGCCGCCCTGTCCATGGAAACCCCTGGTGCTGGCAGTCTCTACCCCAATGACGAACACGCCGCTTATTTCCGCGCGTTGGCACGGTTAGCAAGAAACCAACGGGAAGCCGCTCAAGCCGATCTCCAAACCACGATCGCGATTTGCGATCGCCACCACAACACCGCCCTCCGCCAACTAGCAACAGCTAAAATTGCCGAAATCGATCGCACTTAATTAACTCAAGTTACTACTTAACCCGAGTTCGGGTTAAGGATATTTGCTCCGCTTTAGCACCTCCGCCGAAGCCCCCAAGATCGATCGCAAGTGTGAGACTTGGGGGACTTGAAGCGTGAGAAAACTGGAAAGTTGGCAAGTGGGAGCGCAGCCATTTTTTTCGGTGCATTACGCTGTCTTGACTGAAACACGTGCGGAGGGAACCTCCGCGTGATTTCAGTCGCAAACCGTCGGGGAACAAAGGCGTGCGCGTTGGCGAAGCCGCTGCCTTAGCAGATACC
>NZ_JANPGM010000692.1:0-13083 GCF_031423935.1 Chamaesiphon sp. VAR_69_metabat_338 | reverse complement strand
AGATTATGCGAGCCAAGACAGGGGGATCTACCCACTATAAATGTATCAATTAGACTTTTCAGATATCCTCTAAACCACAAAAAAGATTTGTAAATCTATCGATTTAATGATTTGTTTATTAATTAAATCTTACAAGATTGATATATTAACAAAAAAGCTCATGAACGATTTAACTAGCACCCCTACAAAACAACTCGATTCGCTTCCAGAGACGCTACGCGGACGAAATTCAGCAGCGACAGATTTGCCTACTGATGTGAATACTCGACACAACATCAAAACAGCCAGAGTTGAAACCCTTGCCAAACTCTATCTAGACAGCGAACCTGCCCAAATTGACGATCCAACACTAGTCGAACTATGTGAGTGGCTGTGGGGCGAGTTTCAAGCGACCCCACTCAACCTAGAATTCTCATGGTATGAGCGTTATCAAAATGCCGCTGAGATGTTTGCCGATATCAAGCAAAGCCATCTGTGGGTATCTGCTGAAAACTATGATACTAGCCTGGGTATTAATCCAATCTATAACTTCATTCTTTATGCAGTGCATAACCACGATCATTATCGCACTCATAGCGATTTTAGTATGGAGGGGGAACTGGCAACTTATAATGCCACTGCCAAACGCGCTCCCAGTCTAATTATTCAAAAGATTATTTATTCTGAAAGTGTGCTCCGGCCTGCTGCTTATCTATTTCTGGGACATGCGCCGATCTCTAAAATTGTCTTTCCTTAATTTATCGCTTTTACATAACCGTTGCATCTCATGAGTTGACTAGCGATCTATATTTGCCCAAAACAATCCGATCGCCTCATAAATAATAGTTGAATTGAGATGCTAACTACGAGCGATCGCGATGACATCATCACGATCGGTACGAATTATCGATCGATTGAAATAATACCTGCTGTGTCTAATTAGTTAATTTTCATATTTAACTAACTCATGAAAAACGGTAGCTGTGGAAGATCCTTAGCTACCGTGCTTATTTATAGTTATAAATCCGAGAAATGGATTTATAGCTTAAGCTCCAACTGCTTCTTTAGCTGCATACATTACTTCTAAAGTAATTACAGCTTGGCCGCGATCGCGTGCGAATTTTTCGGTATTGCGTTTGACTTTACCGCGCACGAAACCAGGCACCTTATTCAGTTCGGCTTGAGCTTCTTTATTCCAACCCAAGTCAGAATCAGCAGAAATACCTTTAGTAATTACTTCCTTAGTATCGTGTCCGCCGAAGATTTCTAACAGGTGATCTTCCATGCCCAATGTGAAGGAATTGTAGATCAGATCGACAACTTGATTGGTGCCTTCATAACCCAAAAATGGCTTGTAACCGATCGGGAAATTCTGAACGTGAATTGGTGCCGAAATTACACCAGTCGGAATATTTAAACGTTTGCCGACATGGCGTTCCATTTGCGTACCGAAGATGGCTGATGGCTCACTACTGGCAATGCGATCGCCAATTAAGCCATGATCGTCGGAGATAATTACTTCATCGCAATATCCCTCGACTTCCTTGCGGAACCATTCTTCATCGGGTTTGCAAAAAGTCCCCGCCCAGACGACATGAATTCCCATTTCGCGGGTGAGAATCTTGGTAATTGCCGCTGCATGAGTCGCATCGCCATAAACTACCGCTTTTTTGCCAGTTAAATTCTGACAATCGATCGATCGTGAGAACCAAGCGGCTTGGGAAACGTGGATCGTTTGCTCGTTGATAAAATCTTCGTAATTTACATCCGCACCACCAGCATTGAGGATCGTTTGAATCTTGCGAATACACCGAGCCGTTTCAACTACACCCATTGGGGTAATATCGACGTAGGGCGTGCCCAATTCGCGTTCGAGGTATTCTACCGTCATCGGCCCTAATTCGCGGTACGGAGCGAGGTTAAACCAGGCTTTGCCCAAACCTTTGAGTTCTTCAACGCGGGCACCTTCGGGAATGACAGCATTAACCGTAATTCCCAATTCACCCATCAACTTTTTAAGTTCGGTGCAATCGTGGTTATTGTGGAAGGCGAGGGTCGAAATCCCGATGATATTTACCGAAGGTTGCGCGGTTTTTTCGGTGACTAAATCGCCTTTCTTGCGCGCCTTCTCGATATAGTACTGGACGATCTGCTGTAACGTGCGATCGGCAGCCTGCATCTCGTTGAAGCGATAGTGATTGACATCAGCTAGTAAAACATCAGCCTTAGCTTCTAGTTGAGCACGTTGGACGAAATTGGCGAGATCTTCTTGCAGGATGCTCGACGTACAAGTCGGCGTCAGCACGATCAAGTCTGGATGCTCCTCGGCATCCTTGCGGGTAATATTATCGACTACCTTTTCCTGAGAACCGCGTGAGAGCACGTGTCGATCGACTACGCTGGTAGTCACTGGTGTAAAGTCCCGTTCCCGCGACAGCATCGATCGCATGACGTTAAAATAATCATCCCCGATCGGCGCGTGCATGATCGCATGAACGTTTTTAAACGAAGTCGCCACCCGCAATGTCCCAATGTGAGCGGGAGCAGCGTACATCCAATAAGCTAATTTCATATATATTTATCCCTTAGTCCCAGTCTACCGTTCGATTCTGTTTAGATTGTCGCAAACAAATCGGGCTTAGGACGCGACCTCTGTAAAAATTTAACTTAATATAAGGCAACAATAGCAAAATTGCTGTAAGCACTGTTATTAAAGGGATAACTGCATTAAATCGACAAGTATATTGGTGAATTTTTATTGATAATTAACTAAATATTTTCTTGAGTATTCGATCTGAAGATTTCTGCATTGACTATTTGCTGGCAGTTTCATCATCAAAATCAAGCAACTAGCATTAATCCGAGCCTACACGGATAGCTGGATTAGAAGTTCGACCAATCGATAGACATGCGTTCCAATTGTGGGCGGCCAGTTTTGCTGAAGATCTGGATGTAGTATTTTAGCTCTTTCTACTGCCTCAGCTAGATTAGGCGCATACTTGGGTAAATCTAAATTGCTACTCTTATAACTTCCTAAAATTTTACGCAGCCTTGCTTTAAACTGTTTACATGTTTTATCTTCGGAATCTAAATCATCAAAGTGAATGCACAACCAAACTTCAAAGCATGGATTACTAATGGCTAAATTATAATTTTTCTGTTTGGCTTCACGACATACAAAACTTAACTTTTCATCACCCCATCGATCGACATCCAGTACCAGCCATAACATATCATCTTCATGGAGATCGAATTCTTCTGTAAATGAATTTAATCGATCGAGTACATAGTCGGGTGCAGATTGATTATCGCTACCAGTTGGCAATACTTTTACCTTAATCCGACTACTATCAAACATCTCAAAATACTGTTGTTCGGTAACAGCACCTTCAGTGGCAATAATAAAAAGTCTGGCATCACGGCGATCGTGTTTGCGATCGAGTAATTTAGTTCGATTAATACCCATTACTTTTAATGTTCGATCTTTTCCATTGCCGCATCTCGATCTCGATCGTCGTGCCAGCCTAAGCTTTCAGGATTTCCAAAGAAAGGAATAGCACCAAATCGACCATTCAAATAACCTTTCTCAATTTTTAGGTCGGGTCTAGTTTTAAACTCTGCCAATGAGTACAGGCTTGACGATCCGTGCCGATCTTTTTCTACAAACCAAATTTCATCACGTCTTAATAATTCTAGATCGAGCAGATTTGTATCATGAGTCGTGAAAATAAGTTGATTATCTCGATCGATACATTCTATTACTGTCTTCACAAACAAGCGAGAAAGTAAAGGATGCAATCTTCGATCTAGCTCGTCAATAAAAATAACTTTTTCAGATTCTTCCTTCAACATAAACAAGGCTGGTATAAGATGAATTAATCTCTGCGTTCCTTCTGATTCTTCTTCTATGCTAAAACCAGTGAGTTCGCCATTTGCATGGCGATGTTGAGTTATCAGTCTAATTAATTTTATCTCGCTTATTTCATTTTTATAGATAAGATACTGCTTGCCATCATCATTGTCCATTAATGCAGCCTCTTTGTCTATTTCAGAAAACTCTTGAAGAAAATCTTCTCTTTCTGTTTTTGACATATTTGGAAAGTAGCGATCGAAATCTAGCTCTACTTCTTCTGCTTCGATACCATCAATACCTGTTCCGGCTAACACAAGAAATTGTCGCAGAAAATCTGTAAATGAGTTATCTACCAGAACTTGAATTCCCAAGCTTATACAAGTTGCTTCGGCAGAAATAACAACTAATGTCTTTCTGAACCAATTAGCAACTGGAAACAAAGCCTCAACGTTTCGATCGATTGCTTCAGTCAACAATAGTTGGTTTGAACGTGTACCTTCTGCAATAAACTCCAGAAATTGCTTGCGTCTTTGACTTTTTCCTGTCAGCGGCAAACCATAGTCTACAGTAGTTTTTTTGCCAGAAGATGCGCTCCGCTCAAAATACATCACCTCTTTTTTCTTACCAGGCGGAATCACATGAAGCCATTCTTCGAGGATTTGTTCTCGATTTAATTTAAATCCATAAGAATATCGAGCATCTTGATGAGTAAAAATGAATTCAAATTTACTAGGCTTTTTACTATAATCTCCTAGTTTAAAAGTGGACACAGGAATAGTTCGATTGCTGCGAGTACCTTCTAAAATTAGCTCTTTAGCAAAGCTAAGAGCCTCAATCAAATTCGATTTACCACTTGCATTTGCACCATAAATTGCCGCGATCGGTAATACGGGTCGTCCTTTACCTGCGGCATCTTCTATCAATCGATCGGCATGTTGTCGATCGCTACTAACACCCACCATACTAAAAGTAACTTCATCTCGGAATGACAGAAAGTTTTCGATAGTTAGTTGAATTAGCATCGTTATTTTGTTCGCAGAATTTTTATGTTATTCCGACGTGATCACGATCTTACGCTAAAAATGCTGGTTTTAGGAGATTTTTTCTCCTAAAACCGCTAAAAGTTAAAGAGGGAGATAATTATTGCCGTTTCTGCGTTACAACTTATGTCTGCTAGAAATCTCACTAGCAGCCCGATGCAGTAACGAATGTCGATAAACCAGACTGGGAATATCTTCTGCATAGCCGCCACCAATCACACAGGCAACTGGATAACCTTGAGATACACAAGTATCTAACACATATAAATCTCGATCGAATATCCCCGTATTTGTTAGAGCTAGTTTCCCCAACCTGTCGCTAATATGCGGATCTACACCCGCATCGTATAAGACTAAATCCGGTTTTACTTGTGATAATAAATCGGGTAAATACTGTGAAAGGGTTTTTAAATACTCCGCATCTTCCATCCCTTCCCGCAGGGGGACATCGAGATCGCTGGCTTGTTTCTTGCTGGGAAAATTGATCTCGCAGTGCATGGAGAAGGTAAAGACACTCGGATCGCCTTGAAAAATTGCGGCGGTACCATCGCCTTGATGGACGTCGAGATCGACGATGAGGATCTTTTTGGCTAAACCTAATTTTTGAACGACACGAGAGGAGATCGCTAGATCGTTGAAGATACAGAAACCCGAACCCATGTTTGGAAACGCATGATGGGTACCGCCTGCGGTGTTACAGGCGATGCCATGCTCGATCGCGAGTTTCGCAGTCAGGATCGAACCACCTAGCGCGATACAAGTCCGATTGACTAATTCGGGACTCCAGGGTAAACCGATCCGCCGCTGTGCTCTGGGGTCTAATGTGCCGGTATAGTAAGCCTGAATATAAGCCGGATCGTGGACTAATTCTAGCCACTCTGTTGGTGGTAATGTGGGGGCGAATGTTCGATCGAGCGTAGCTAATCCATCGGCTAATAACAACTCGTATAACAGCCGAAATTTGGACATCGGAAAGCGATGACTATCAGGCAACGGGACGACATAATCGGGATGGTAAACAATCGGTACGGACAAAATAGCTAAGACTACTGATAATGATTCGTCAAGACCGAAAGATTATAACTTCTTCTTAACTATTTTGCCGATCGATTACTTGGCTAAACGTAATTAAAATAGCTCTCCGTCAAACTCAACCCTGACGTATTGGCGACGATGCCGACTAATTCTGGTGTGCCGAAGATGTTGGCATAAATAGCCGTGCCAGCCGGTACACCCGCAGGTGCCGTGTCCAGCGTATAATCTGCGGCTGTGCCCTTGAGTTGAATTACATCGCTATTAGTAGCAAAACCGATGATTGTCGCATAATCATTCAAGCCAGGATTGTTACTATCAAGATCGTTATAGTAAACCTGGTTAGCATCGCCTAAGATAAATCGATCGCTCGTACCGGCATGGGTGAGGATATCGATTTCGCCGGTTCCGGCTGTCGGACTATTGGAATCGACACCAACGAGGGTACTGTTGGCGTTACCACCGATGAGGAGATCGTTACTGCTAGTACCTCGCGCCGAGCCGACAGTTACTTTGGCTGAGTGGGTACCAGTGCGCGCGAATATCATCTCTAATCGATCGCCATTGAGAGTATAGCTATCGGCTCCAGTGGCGGTAAAATTTTGAGAAACCGCACTGTTGAGATCGATCGAGATTTTGCCAGCCCCATTAAAGGTATAGTCGAGATTCTGCCCGTCGCCTGTTACGGAAAGCAGTTCGGCGCGTTGCGCTAGCGCGGAAATATGCGTCACCTCATCTGTCGTCGTACCGAGGTTAATGGTAAAGTTACCACCAGTTTTGGTTAAAAATACCGAATTATTATCGAAGGCATAGTAGTTGCCCACGTTCTGAACTTGTTTGCTGGACTGAACATCCAGTGAGAATGTCCCAACGCCGGTAGTGCTATTATCTGGGGTCACTTGAGCGGTAATGATATCGCCGACTTGGTTGACTGTTACCGTCGATTTCTGAAACGTCCGCAGTCGATTTTGGGCATCTGTAAAGGTGACAAACTCCGTGCCATCGGCGGCGGCTGTAGCGATGAAATTTTCATAGATGGCGGGATCGTAAGCCGAATCGGTGCCTGTGGCTCCGTAGTCGTGCCAAGCAAACTCGATAATTGGCTTGTGGGCGCGATCGGTTAATTGGTTGTATTCTTGAGTCCATAATGCGGCGGTTTGTTCGTTGGTGAGCTTCAGAAATCCGATCGCATTGTAGTCAAACGAAATATTGGGTGAGAAGTAAACGGCTGTAGATGTTGGAGTGAGCCAGCCCGCTGCCGTATTATAGGCAGTCCCTACGCCTGTATAGTATTGGAAATAAGTATCGAGTTGTCGATCGAGTGTCAAACTATCGGGATTGCCCGGAGTGGCTGCGCCAGTGACGGTAATGCCGAGTTGCTGCGCGATAACGTTTTTGGACTGGTTGAATTCAAATTCAACTTCGGTAGGCGTCAGATTGCTCGGATCGAAAGGGTGGGTATAAGAGTGGGTGCCAATTTCTTCGCCCAATGCCAGCCAGCTTTGATAAATCGGTGCCATTACCGTCCAATCCGTCGCTTCACCTGTACTCGGATCGTTACCGATATTGATAAAGTCGGTACCGACAAAGCCATACTTGGTATTCCAGCCAGTCAAAATATCGGTTAACTTGGCTTCAACAGTTGGAGCTTCTGCTAAATATTTGGATCGATCGACATCATTGCGAGAGAGAAATAAGCTGTTATTGCGAGTAATGTCGAGGCTGACAGTAACTGTCTCTGGATAGACGATCGCATCGATGGCAGCAGCGACAATATTGCTATCGGCAAAGATCGTCTGGTTAGCAAAATGGACATTTTGACCGCCCATTTTGGTGGCAATAATCGCATTATAATTCGCACCATTAACTGTCTGTTCGGCAAGAATCTGGCTAGATGTATCGATCGGACTATAAGCAGCAAAAGCGATTCCTTTATCGTAATTAAGTAACTGTTCGCCACTGGTATAGCCAGACAAGATATCGTTATTAACATCTTTCGCTGTGACTGTGGCAGCTTGCACACCACCGCCAGCAGTACGTTGTACGCCTAAGATACTCTTCATCCGACTGTAAGGATCGCCAGCTAATACCGCGCCGGCTTCATCGTTAGTCAGAAAGTCGCCAGAGGTGACAATGCCGATCCCGTATTTCGTCACAGCTTGAGTTAGGGAAGTTTCGATCGCACTCAGATCGGCAGATTTAACATTGGTAAATGAGGGGATAACTAGTGCGTCATAGTTGATAATTTTACTTAAATCTTTGAGATCGCTTTCAGCTAAAAGATCGAAAGGTATCCCAGCCGAGATTGCTTGACTTTGAGCGGCTGTAAATAATTGACTGTAGGCTTTTTTGTCGAAGTAATTATTTGCAGAAGTCTCGGAATAAACGATCGCGATGCGCTTGGTAGTATTGGTACGAGTTGGCAAATCCGTACTCCCGATGCTCAATTTATTGCTCGCATAGTCACCAGGCAAGAAGGCTTTGTCATTGATATCGATCGCCAGATCGATGCCGCTGTTACTAGTGGGAATAGTATTCGGAATTGCTACTTCCAGAGTCTTGCCATCGCTACTACGTGCAAAATCTAATTGCCCGATGAGGGTTTGTCCTGCGGCACCACTATATAAATATGGCGTACCATCAGCCGCGATATTAATATTATATTCCGCCCCAACTGTCGAGCCAAAAACTTGGTACCCAGTAGCTTTATCTCGATCTGTATTCAGCCAAATGGTGGTATTAGCACCGATCGCATCTTGAGTAGAATTAATTGCTAAAACATAACCATCAGCGGTGTTTTTACCAAACACACTATAACCAGTCACCTGTTGACTAGCTGAGGCATCTAGGCGATTTATTGATGACCAATCAGTTAAGTTACCGTCTAAATTAATATTCCCATAAGTATTTTTCGGCGTGAAAGTTGGTGTCTCGTTCCCCGCTTGAGAAACAGTGAGTTTGGCTGGGTTACTATAGTCCCCAGGTAAGAAAACGTTGTTATTTACATCTGCCAACACATCGATGGCTATCGGTGCAGTCGTACCCAATAAACTGACGGGTACAGAGATCTCTGCACTCAAGCCATCGGCACTAATGCTGTAGTCTACTGCCGAGATATAGTTTTGACCGTCTGCGCCACTATAGAGATAAGCTTTGCCATCGGCGGCAAAGTTGATGTTATATTCAGCACCACCAGCAAAACCAAAAATTTGATAACCAGTCGCCACATCTCGATCGGTATTCAGCCAAATTGTAGTGCCAGTGCCAATCGCTTGTGCCGATTTAATCGCGAAGACATAGGAGTTCGTACTATACTTGCCGTACAACTCATAGCCTGTCTGCGCCGTACCCTTAGCCATAGAGTCTAATCGATCGTTCGCAGTCCAGTCTGCTAGACTTCCATCGATCGCGATGTCGCTAGATCGATTGGTAATAGTGGAGTTGAGCGTCGGATCGACAGGTTGAGCCATAGTTGAGATACTAAAATAATCGCTACAAGTATTTAGCGTATTCCTAAGACAATTAGATACTTAGGTAGTACGTGTAAATACTGATATTGGCATTAGAGCATAATCTCTAGGTGCTTGTCTACGATCGAGATCGCCACCACTACCAATTTGACCAGCTCCCAACTTGGCGTGGAGCTGAGCTACAGCTAGGCTTAAACTGCCCTCTTGCTAATAACTAGGAACGTAGAGTAGATTACTTAACTACCCGTGGAATATACTTACCACCCAATCCTGTAACGATCGCTTGAGTATTAGCGATTAACATCTTTTGATAAGTATCTCCAGAACTCTTGGCTTCACCCAATCCATCAGCATAGATTTCGCGTTCTGATACCTTCACATTTGCTTCTTTGGCAATAGTTTGAATCAGGCTGGGATTGAGAGTCAATTCTGCATAGATAGTTGGAACTTGAGTTTTTTTGATGCGATCGATTAGTTCTTTCGCTCTAGCTGCATTCGGTTTTTCTTCCGTACTCACTCCGGCTAGCGTGGCGATCGATAGTCCATAGGCTTTAGCATAGTAGCCGAGCGAATCATGAGTGGTGATTAAAACTTTGTTTGCTGTCGGAATTGTATTAACTCGCGATCGAATCCAGCGATCGATGCTAGTAATTTCTGATGTTAAATTTTGAGTATTTTGTCGGTAAAGTTTTGCTTGACTCGGAACTAATTTTGATAGATTAACTTCAATTACTTCAGCCAGCTTGATGCCATTTTGGGCATTGTGCCAAACGTGAGGATCGATCGTGCTTTGACCATCTTCGGTAAATTGTTGAGGTTGGGGAATGGCGACTTCATTGACTGCTACTTTCGTCGCTAGATTGGATGAGGATTTAATAGCCTTGGTTAGTTCTGGTTCTAAATTGTAGCCACCATACAGCACGAGTCGAGCATCCTCGATCGATTGGCGAGCTGCGGGGGTGAGTTTATAAATATGCGGGTCGCTACCAGGCGATAATAAGCAAATTAACTCGATGCTACTAGCCGCAATTTGTTTGGTCAGATCGCACAACACAGTATTGGTGACGACAACTTTCGGTTTGTTACTGGTGATGGTAGATCGCTCGGTCATCAGCGATTTCCCTGGCTGATTTTGTACGCTAGGACTGATTGAAGTGCAACCAGTCGCTAGTCCACTCAGCACGATCGACGCTAGGATCTTGAAATAAGAACCATTGCAGTTTGGGCTAGTATTGTCAGTGCTGATGTTCACGATTGAAATTTTCCATACATATCGTCACAAATGAGAACTAGCAAGAGCTAGCGACCCATTCGCTGCCACAAACGCGGTAGAATGAGAATCATTCTCACTGCTGATAAGAGCTATCCTAGATGTTTACTACTCTGTTGTCAATCATGGAAGTAGCCTAGCCAAAATCATGGCCGAGTAGATCTAACTTATTATCAAATCTGATGAATACTCTCGAAAATCCATCGCGCTCTACCGTTCCAGTCACAGTTCTAACCGGATACTTAGGTGCAGGCAAAACAACCTTACTCAATCATATTCTGACCCAAGAACACGGCCAAAAAATCGCTGTCATTGTCAATGAATTTGGTGAGATTGGGATCGACAATCAGTTGGTGGTGAGTAGTGATGAAGAAATCTTTGAGATGAACAATGGATGCATCTGTTGTACGGTACGCGGCGATTTGATGCGGATTATTGGCAATCTGATGCACCGTCGGGATAAGTTCGATCGATTAGTTATTGAAACCACAGGTTTGGCCGATCCGGCACCAGTGATTCAAACTTTCTTTGTCGATGAAGATGTCCAATTGCAAACCCATTTAGATGCCGTAGTAACGGTAGTCGATGCCAAACACATTCACCTCCATTGGGACGCGGAGGAAGCCCAGGAACAGATTGCTTTTGCCGATCGAATCTTGATTAACAAAACCGATCTAGTGACCCCAGCCGAACTAGATGAATTAGAACGTAAAATTCGGGGGATGAATGCGATCGCCAAAATTTATCGTACTCAAAATGCGCTCGTCGATATCGATACTGTTTTGGGTGTTGGCGGCTTCGATCTCAGTCATGCACTGACGATCGATCCAGATTTCTTAGGTGAAGAAGCCCACGAACACGATGAATCTGTCGGATCGATCGCATTGGTAGCATCAGGTGCAATGAATGTCGAAAAAATTCAAGAGTGGTTGAGTAAACTGCTACCTACTCAAGGACAGAATATCTTTCGGATGAAAGGGATTTTAAATATTCACGGCCAAGATCAGCGATTTGTCTTGCAAGGCGTTCACATGATTCTGGATGCCAGACTCGATCGAGCATGGCGGGAAGATGAGGAACGCAAGAATGAGTTGGTATTAATTGGCCGCAATTTAGATGGGGTGAAATTACGCCAAGATTTCAATAACTGTTTGGTATCAGTAGACAAATAACATGATAGATTAACACGATTTGGTTGAAAATGTAGTCGATCGTACGTCAGTACTGAGAATAAACGTTACACTAGCTATGTAAGTTTCGTTTTGTCGTCAATGATGAAATTATTTTTACTTCAAATCGGTATCGTGACGATGTTCGCAGGAGTATTGGTGCCGATTCCGGGACTGTGCTACAGCCTGAACCGAACAGAGACGACACGATCTCTCGATTCGAGTCTACTCGCGCAAGTCGCTAGTTATCGCCCGTTAGTAGATGCAGCAAACCAAGAAGAGCGACTAGGAAATCAGGCAGCCGATCGCTTTTCTGCGGCATTCGCACAATTTCTGAATGCACCTAATCGAGATCGCGCACTTAAACTTACTAACGTTCTCATCAAAACATCTGGGCAAGCAGCCATTCATCTTCAGCGGAGTAGTGAGTTGGGACTACAAAGTCTGCCCTACTACGCTGCCGATCCATCGGCACAAACTGCATTAGATACTACATACCGGATTCAGACAGAACTAGCGCAGATTTATCGAAACTACAATCAACTCTCCCAGCAGACTCGTAGTGCCATTCAAGCTAATGATGGGGCTAAAGCAAATGTGTTAGGGACTAAATTTGCCATGCTCGACGAAAAAAAAACACAGTTGATTCAAATCAGCAAACAAGTTGATCGAGCTTACATAAATCGGAGCAACGCGGTAAACGCTCAATTAATTAACAATTTGAATATACAAATGAGGAATGGGGTTATCCAAAGAAGTCGGGCAACAAAATGTATGGTATCTAATTTACCTTATGGTTCACCATCGCAAGTCGCTAATAATGCTAATGCCTATTGTAATTAAGATTAACTCGATCGCGAGGTTAAAAGTGTTCAAAATTCAAGCATTGTAAATACAATTACCATCAATAAATAATGCCTGACAGCATATTATCTTTAGAAAGATTAAATTTATCTTTCGCTCGATTCATCAGTGGCTAAATTACCAGACTCCGCGCTCGTCGAGATATTTACACTGCAACGCAGCATGGTTGAGTGCCTCGACGCAGCTACAGCAATGGAATATAGATTAGTTCGGGAAATTGGTGAAACACCCGAAACGCTACCCGAACTCGAAGAACTCCAGAAGATTAGAGATCGGCTAGTATCCTCTTATTCTAGACTCAACAACCTACTATTGAGAATCTGCCAAGCTCAGCCAACTACTCCTAAGAGGATGTTTGAAAAGTCTAATTGCTTCGTTTTTAACGGCTAAATCCCCCTGCTTGGTG
>NZ_JANPGM010000691.1:0-10205 GCF_031423935.1 Chamaesiphon sp. VAR_69_metabat_338 | reverse complement strand
TGGCGATCGAAACGGACTACACATCACCTGGCATTTAGACGATCGGAGATGGGGGAATCGGAGATCGAAGTCAAAGCATTAGCAGCGCGAGATCCAGAGATAATCGCCTTGTGCGAATCCCATCAAGTCGATCCCAGTTTGGCTGTGGGCGGCTGTTGTGTGACTTGGGCGGCTTCGATGGGTTGGGACCAGGAAGGCGAAAACCATGAAGGGAAGACTGTCTTCGCACTCGTCCCAGATGCCGATAAACCGCACAGCGGGCAGTTGTTACGCGATCGCGGCTATGCTGAGATCGTCGCGGTGGCGGGACAGTACCATATGGATGATGATGGCGGCTTGGTGCTGATCACGGACTATGACATCATGAGTTCGGTCGAGCGATTTTGGTTCCCTAGTCCGAATGTCCGCGTTCGCAGCAGTACCGTCAAGCGGATGGGTGGATTTAGTACGGCGACATTCTGCACGGAGACGCGCGTATTACCAGAAACAGCTAGTGATAAAGTTGCCGAGCAGATCGATCCGAAGTTAGTTGTTTCTCCTCTAGGCTGGTAGATTGACGATCGCGAGCGAACACACGGAAGCATATCAAGCTGGGATAACCTATCTAAATAAAGTTCGATCTGTCTTGCCAGATCCGCAGATGGTAGACGTCACGCGCAATCTGCGCGATCGAGTCTCAATTTGTAATTGGATCGGGCGGCAGATTGAGACTGTCAATCGATCGCTCCAAGTCCATCTGATGGCTTGTCATGAGTGTTTCAACCCAGCAGATCGGCGATCGATCCAGATCTTGGCAGTCCCCTTTGCGACATCGGTGCAACTCGATGGTTTTTGCAATATTAATGCCGAGCCGACGACGATTTTGGTAGACGTGGGACGAGTCGCGCCAGTCGATTGGCTGGCTCTAGTGGCGCATGAATACGCACACGCCCATCTCGGCTATCCCGGACACGATCGCCAATACGCCCAAGTGCTCAGTCATTTATGTCTGGGCTTGGGTTTTGCGCAACCGTCATTGACACCAGTCGATCGAAGTATCTACTGTTGGCCGCCATATTCACCCACGATCGATCCCTTAGCTTGGTGGCGCGGTGAAGGGAATCGGTTAACAACACCCTGATTCGATCGGCAGATTGGCATCTCTACCCGGGATGCCAATCTGCCGATCGATTAATTTCAGGATGCGATCGTAGTTACTTTAAATTGCCACAATCATTGTTTAAATAACGAGAAATCGTCTATGAATAAATCGGCGGTGCCAGCATCTTTGTACGCAAAAATCTTGGCTTCAGCAAAATTAGTCGGTGCCGTAAAACCTAGCTGGAAATATTGACTGGTACTGTCCGTAACATTAATAGATTCGATATCGGTGATTTTGCCACTAGCATCTTTGAACAATACGCCGAAAAGACCCACATCGTTAGTCTGCGAGAGTTGGGCAGTTCCACCAACTATGTAACTTTGTCCGGTCACAATATCGCCGGTCACATCTTGGTCTAAGCCACCCCCACTAGCGGCGATTTTGACCCAATTCGAGCCACCGGAACGATTGACTACCGAAACATCATTGTTGAAAGGATACCAACCAGTCAGACCATTATCAAAGGTGGAGTTGACCAACGTCAAACTTGCAGTAGTCGTGGGAGTCGTAGGAGTAGCGGTGCCATTTGTAACTGTCAAAGAGAAGTCTTGTGGCGCAGTAGTTCCATTACTGAAATTGCTAGTGACCCCATTCGGATTAATTCCGGTAATGTTGCCCGATACGTTGCTTAAATATCCATCAGCGCGACCCAGCCAGGCGTTAAAAATATCCCGATTGAAGTTATCGCTAACTGTCACATTGTTAAAAGACATATTCCCAACTTGCTGGCGGTTGTTTTCGCCCCCAAAACCGCGAATCGCGATTGGGTTTGTCAAAAATTGAGTGTTGGCAGTATCGCTAATACTCACATTGTCAAAGTTAACTTTTAAATTATTCGGATCGCTGCGATCGCCGGATAATGCATCGATCGCAATGGCTGCACTAGGTTGATTTTCTACTAAACGCGTCCCAGTAGTTCCCGTAATCGTAGTATTGCTAATATTAATTGTACCGTTGGGCGTTGAGTCCGCCGAGTTACTATTGGGATGAGCGGATGATGGATAAGTACCGACATTAATTCCAGAATTATTCCGATCGACCGTCGCGCCATTAATATCGATCGATACTGAAGGAGAACTGTTATCTAGCTGAGTAAATGCAAAGGAAATTCCGTCTCCATTATTAACATTTACATAAACATTGCTAAGTTGGATATTCTGTAGTGTTTGATAATTATAATCTGGTTCAAAATCGATCCCACTAGAAGGCTCTACGCCACTAGTATTGATAAATCTTGAGTTTTGGACGACTAGACCTTTTGCTGAGATGACACTCATGCCCTGGCGACGATTGTTGTCTAAGGTGACATTCTCAATTAACCCATTTTCCGAATAAGTACGTTTGTCAGCATATAAAGGATCGTTATAGTCAGCCCCATTGATATTAATACCGTCGCCGCCGGCACCAGTTATGGTCAAGCCGCTAACTACATAATTATTGGTGCCATTAATATCGATAATATGTCCATACTGATTTCCAGAGCTACTGTTGTCTGTATATTCATCTTTATTCATGCTCAAGGTGGCTCGATCTGCGCCTTCACCCTGACCGACCAGTTTGACATTATCGAGGCTTAATGCCCGAAACAGTGGTTTGGTATTAGTCAAAAAGGTGCCCGATTTCGCTCGGACGACAACACCTGGCTCGAAGTCAATCTCTTTATTGCTATTGAGAAAAATAGTTTCACTAATTAGCCAGGGATTACCCATATTGCGAACGATAATTTTGTCCGCAGTGGAGTCATTAATTGCGGATTGCAAGGCAGTAGTAGCATCATCTGAATTGAACCCATAAGTATCAGCATAAACGGTTGTCATATCGATTTACCTTTGGTTGGAAGATAGATAACGTCGGTATTGTGGAGATTACTGAAGCTGACGATTCCGATCGGCAGTCTCGATCGATTAAAGAATAGATCGCCAAAACTGAAGTCTAAATAGAAAATTTTAAATTCGCACAGATATTAATAAATGTCTTTACAAATGAGGTGTTGAGTTGGGGATATTTTTAACTTTTTGAATATAACACACATTCTGAAATATGATGTGTGCGAGGTAAATTTAAGGGCAGAGTCTCGATCGGGGAAGTTAGCGCAGCAGCGTTCGCTTTGTGAAATCGCCATCCCACATCCAAACGTTTGCAGCGGCTAGCAGCAGAGATTCCGCCCCGATGCTGACAACTAGAAATCGCACCGAGATTGGCTCGCGACCTCAATCGGCTGCGTGTCAAGTTCTAGCGATATCGATCGAGATGGCGATCGGATTTATCCGGATGATGAGTCGGTGCGACTGAATTATAATTTGTCGATCGATATTAACCTCTGCTGAAAGCGATGATGCTGCGTACTCAAGACTTCCTATCCCCACGCCATAGTTTCTATGGGCAGGTGAACCCAGAAAATTTAGTATTTAATGCTAATTTACAAGAATTTGCCGATCGAGTGAATTATATTTCCTGTCTGGCTACGGCTGGTAAGTTGTCAGCAGTTGAAGCTCACGCGCAAATCTACCAGTTGTGGCAAAATTTAGACCGCAGTAAACGCGAGTTAGGCGTAGGTGAAAATCCGTTTAACTCCTCGGACTTAAATTAAGCAGGTTTATTAGCGAACATTTTGCGCAGCTAACGCAGGTCGATTCCGCAAAGTGGATCGCCAGTGCAGCTCAAATCCAGCGATCCCATCGATCGAGTCTCGACAACGAGCCGATGCGTGTAAAATATCCCTAAGGTATCAAGGGGTGTGCGATCGAATGACTGAGATCCAAGCTGTGCTGTGTGGTTATTACGGCAAAGGTAATGGTGGTGATGAAGCCTTACTAGTGTCGATGCTGGAAATGTTGCCGCCACAGGTGAAGCCGCTGGTATTGTCTGCCACCCCGCGCGCTACGTCCAAAAGTTATGGCGTCAAAAGTTACGATCGAATGAATAGCGGCTCAGTCGTCCGCGCGCTCAAAGAATCCCAAGTTTTAATTTTAGGTGGTGGCAGTCTGATTCAAGATGCCACCAGTCTGCGCAATTCGATCTACTATGGGGGGCTAATGGGATTAGCCCAACAGTTCGGATTGAAAACGATCGCCATCGCCCAAGGCATCGGCCCTGTAAATAAGCCGCTGACGCGGTGGATTGCCAAACGCGCATTTAGCAACTGTACGGCTGTGAGTGTCCGAGATCCGGCTTCGGCAGCCTTGCTCGCCGATTGGGGCATAGATTGCATTATGGCTCCCGATCCGGTGTGGAGTATGGCCGCGACCCCCGTACCCGAAATTGCCAGCATCGCCAGTCCCAAAATCGCCGTCACCTTGCGATCGCATCCCCAGTTGACAAACGAACGCTTGGAGACGCTTACTACCGCCTTAGTGGACTTGCAAGCTGCCACTGGCAGCCACGTTTTACTCGTCCCCTTTCAACCGACTACAGATCTCGATCTGGCGCGCCAGATTCAAGCCGAACTGACCGATAATAGTCAAGTAGTTACCCTGACCGATCCCAAACAACTCAAAGGTCTATTTCAAGGCGTCGATCTGGCAATCGGAATGCGGTATCACAGTCTGATTATGGCCGCCGCCGAAGGTTGTAAATGTTGGGCGGTAAGTTATGACCCAAAAGTGAGTAAACTAATGACAGAAATCGATCTTCCTGGTTGGGAATTGGCGGACATTCCCACAGATGCAGCGACAATTACTCAAGCTTGGCAACAACAGCTCGAAACCGGAACGGCTCTGAGTAACGAATCGCTGCAAACAATCCGCCAAAAATCGATCGCCCATAAAGACTTGCTAAGTGAAGCCATCGATCGAATCTAACTACAGTCAACAGATTAGATTAGTACTTCCTTCGCCATCTACCACCACTACCTATCCATCCTGCCATGTCCTCAGCAGAACAACAGCCCGATTCGCCAGCTACAGCAGACCAAGCGATCGAAACTGTCTATACAACGGTTGCAGCTCAACACGATCGCACTGATTGGCTGACAGTAGTCAGCAATCTGCGCCAAATCAACCGCCAATTAGTCGAAGAAATTGCCAGATTGGAGCAAGCTCTCGCCTCTGCCAAACAAACCCTTCACAATCAGCAAGAAGCGAATCAGGCGCATGAAATTACCATCTTGCAACAACAAGACGAATTGAATGTCGCCCGCGATCGGGTCAGCGGGCTATTTCAGCAGCTAGAGAGTTCCCACCAAATCGGTCAACGCCAACAAACCCTGATCGAAACCCTCTCCCAACAACTCGAAATCGTCCAAACGATCGTCCCCCAAATCGAAGCAGAACACGAAGAACTCCGCCAAAAATATCAACAGCAAGCGCAAAAATTAGTCAAAACCGAACAAGTCGCGATCGAACTCCATCGCCGCCTCAAACTGCAAGCTACTGCCGCGACTAAAAATGCAGAGGCGATCGACACAGATACCGTAGATAGTGACTTGCAGCCACATGGGACAGATTTCGTCGAGCCAAACTTCGACAGTACCTCTACCGCAACCGTTGCCGCTGCCCAACTAGCCCACGAGCGCGATCTTGCCCGCCGAGCCGCCGAGCCACCAACTCATACCGACGAGATCGAAACCACAATTGGCGATCCAGAGATCTCCACAGCCGAAATCGAACCAGCACCACCCCTGACGCCAATCCATCTACCGCAACGGCACACCCCTAACTGGACACCCGCCCCACCTAAGACTACAGTTACCGCTGCTACCCCAACGCCCCACCCGATCGACTGGCGCGAAGCCATCTTGCAAGATCGCGCGAGCAAGGATCGCATACAGCCGACATCAGATCCCACTACCGACGCCCCACTATCCTCAGATACAGTGGACAAAGAGAGTGTCGCGATCGACGAGCCGATCGCCAAATCCTCCCCAAATTGGCCGTCCATCACCCTCGACAGGCAGCCACAACGTGGGATCGACAAAACAACAGTCAAGATCGATCTCCCTAAATTCCCTAAAAAACAACCAGAATAATTCACCCAATCGATCCTTGGTTTAGCGTGCAGCGGATGGCATCGGGTGAAGATGCGATGCTCGATCGTCATTCGTCAAATTAATTCCAATATCCCCCCATTTTCGCAGTAGATTGCCACCGCTAAATATGTCGAAATTTTTGTCCGAGACGATCGTGACTGTCCTGCTACTGAGCCTAGCTAGTAGCGTCCGAGCGCAAACCCCCACGGCAACCCCCACAGCGACTCCCACCCCAGCCGCCACACCTACAGCCGCCCCGACAGCGACTCCCCCAGAGCTAAAATTATTAGGTAAAGCCATCGCCCAGTTTTGGCAAGGCAATCGCGCTCAAAGCGAATCACAAATCGTGATGACGTTTCAGCGCAAAGGTACCAAAGCGAATCCCGTTCAAATTAATGCTAATGTCAAAACGATCGCCCAAACTGGCGATCTCTTTCGATCGGAATTAACGATCTCTCGATCGGGATCGCCAGCTAGTATTAGTTACTCGATCGTCTGCGACGGTCAAACTGTCTGGATGTATCGTCCCGACAAACGCCAATACTCCCAATCCACCTTCGCACAATTCAAGCCTCAACCTTATTCGCTACTGGTGGGGTTATCGACAGTTTTCTTTGTAAGTATGCCCGAAGCCGGTCGCAAAGCAATTATCGCTGACATGGCTGCTGGTGGCAATCCGTTTAAATCGCTAACACCCAGTCAAATGGCTAATTTCAAAGGCAGCATTCGCCAAGTTGACGGTCAAAGTTTACGCGTCTATGCCTTCGACAATCCCGCCGAAAAATCTGGCTTTAGTGGCTTTGTACAGCCAGAAACTGGTAGCCTGAAGCGAGTTGAATTTATGAGTAATACTTCAGAAGCAGAGGTAAAAATAGTCGAAAAGATTGTTAGTTACACGACTACCACCAATCCCAATACCAAAAGCTTTAAATTTTCTCCACCACCAGGAACCAACAAGGTTGACTCGGTAGCCACCGATCTCCTCCAGTTACTACAATAGCTCTCTATGGCGATCGGGGTGTTTCGATCGAGTTAAGAATAGCTCCAATCGATCGATTAAAACCAAGTAATTATGGTAGTTATCCCAAATTTTGTAGGGGCAGGTTTATGCCACTAATCCAAACCTGCAATTAACCTTTGCACGAACCTGCCCAACCCCATCAGCAGCCTCTAAATTGCTTTACAACCCAAATGAGAAAAACGATCTGAAGGTTAATAGTGGGTGAGGGCGGGTTTGTGCGATAGTTATCGTTACATTCGTAATTGATGGCATAAACCCGCCCCTACAGATTTTTATTTCTAGATAGCTCACCCGATCGAGTTTTTGTGAATCGATCGAAACACTCACCAGATGGACGATCGATAGTCCTAATGCTACGGCAGAAAGCAAATAACTGTGAATGGTAAAGTCGAACTAGCTGGAAGCGATCGATTACCAGTTTTATCAGAACTAGATTTAAACATCACCGTTGATGATGTTTTTGGTTTGCTACGAAGCAATCTCTAAAACTTGGTGGAGGGGCTATTCATGAATTGCCCCTCCACACCGAACTAGCCCAGCGAAAACCCCGACTTTTTGGAAAAGTCGGGGTTTTGTCCCCACCAGCAATCCTATCCCGCTCCCTGCTCGAAGGCAGATCGATTTTTCGTCACAAACGCCGATCGATCGAACAACCACGCATCCCCAACAATAGCTTCCAATCGTCCGAGCAATTGCGGTAAAAAGTAATTTGGATCGTCTAGGCGATTTGTGCTTTTCCAGTTGTCGCGATCTGCTGGGGTTTCGATCTCCTGTTGACTGGCGGCATCAATTATTTCATTGCTGAGTTCGATGAGCTGTTCGAGTTGTGGGTGAGAGCGGGTGTGGCACAGATAGCAAGCTGTCGCACCGAGGAGGGATTCTAGGCTGTCACCACTGGGGACTTTGTTGTAGATGGCAACGATGAGAGCGATTGCATCTTCTAAGTTGGTGGAGCAGTGGACAGTGAGCCAGAGTGATTGGGCGAGGTAGCCAAGAGCATCGGGTTCGTCATTAGCCCCTAAATTCCGCAGGGTGATAACTAATCCACCATAATCACCAATCGAGCCTCTAATTACCGCAGCTTGTAACCGGAGTTCCCGCTCTAACACTGGGTCACCTTGTTGGCGGGCAATACTAGCCATCTGTGCCAGCGAACCCGCTTCCCCTTGGCGGTCGCCGATTTCTCTTTTTATGTCGATCGAATCCTGAGAGAGTTGCAGAGCTTGGTTTAAATCGCCCAATGTTTCGTAAATCATCGACATTTGATGGAGGGACGCCGCTTCCCCTTGGCGGTTGCCGATTTCTCTTTTAATCTCGATCGAATCCTGAGAGAGTTGCAGAGCTTGGTTTAAATCGCCCAATGTTTGGTAAATCATCGACATTTGATGGAGCGAAGCCGCTTCCCCTTGGCGGTCGCCGATTTCTCTTTTTATGTCGATCGAATCCTGGGAGAGTTTCAGAGCTTGGTTGAAATCGCCTAATGTTTGGTAAATTATCGACATTTGATGGAGGGACGCCGCTTCCCCTTGGCGGTTGCCGATTTCTCTTTTAATCTCGATCGATTCCTGGCAATATTTCAGTGATTCTTTCAGCTTCCCTTGAACTTGATAAATGAGAGCTAAATTATGAATGATTTCTGCATAAATCTGTTTTTCGGTGTCGGGGCAGATCTTCAGAGCGGCTAAACAATGTTGCTCGGCAGCGGTAACGTTCCCCAGATTGCGTTCTGCTCTGGCTAGCAAACTAAATAACTGGGCATCTGCCTGTAAAGCTACAGTCAATTGGCAAAGATTCACCGTTTCTCGATGGCGACTTTTTTCTACCCAGTTTTGAGACAATCTCTGAGCCATCTTAACCGCAATCTCTCCATCACCACCCAACATCGCCAGCCGATGTATTTCTAGCCGCTGCGCCTCATTAGAATATTTGGCTTGCTCGATCCACTGCTGATGCAGTACTTTGACCCCAATCGCTGCCAATTCTCCCAGATCTGCGGCTGGCTCCAAATCCAATACCTTCGGCACCCGTACCAAATCCGCACTCAAACCAGTTTCCAATAGCCCCAACGCTGTCGATCGATCTACATGTCGATCTAACCCCGCGAGATCGGTACAGATCGATTGCAACACCACCAACGGCACAGGCAATTCAAACATCGCCCCCCGTGCCAACATTTGCTGCAACTCCGGCTCCTGTTGCGCTAGTAATTTCGCCGCCAACACCTTCGCCAAAAACTCCTGCTTCTCGCCCGACATCGCCGCTAAAATTGCCGCACTGTCAGTCTCAGTGGTATTTTTGAGCATCTTATCCAACGCCTTCAACAAGCGCGGATAGCCATCGGCAATTTGTTGTGCTTTTGCCTGTAACTCCGTTGGCACGTCAGAATCTGGCGCGAAGGACTCCAATCGATCGGATAATTTCTTGACATCGGCTTTATCCATCCGCTCCACCTGAAACCGCTCTACTTTGCGATCGAATGATGAACGTAAGGTGACATCATATTGACTGGTGACGATGACTCGATGGGGGATCTTCGAGCTAAAGATACCGTCGAATAATGCTGTCAAAGGTTCGACAACTTCAGCTTTCAATACTGGCTTGCCATCACCCCCCGCCTCGATATTTTGCTCGAAATCGTCCAGTACGAATACCAACCGCTGTGCTGGTTTATTCAAGCCATTTTCCAAAAACAGCGCAAGCTTCTGTGTCAATGGCAGATCGCCATCCAAAATTGTGATTCCTGTGGAGCTTTTGCACTGTTCTCTAAGTAATCTTTTCAGGTTGTCCCCATCAAAAGTCCCGACAATTACTACCCGCTCATACATCGGTGTGAGCCGATCTAATAATCGACAGAGGATCGTACTTTTGCCCACCCCACCCAAACCATGCAACCAAATTCCCAAATTGCTCGAAGATTTTAGGGCTTTTAGTCCTCGTTGCAGATATCGTCGTCTTCCGACAAAGTCATCTTTCCCCGCCACCTTAATTAAGCCCTCAGGATCGAGGACTACAGTGTTTGCCTCTATCGATCGTTGCCAGACCACATCTTCAGGCGATAATACTAGTGCCTCCCAAGC
>NZ_JANPGM010000690.1:0-7228 GCF_031423935.1 Chamaesiphon sp. VAR_69_metabat_338 | reverse complement strand
GGCGGGCTTCGATTTGTTGTTCGGCGAGGGCGAGGCGGATCTGTTCGCGATCGGCTCCGAAGGTGGTGGGGTCGATGGTGAGGCAGGTGAGCCAGCGGGTGGAGTTGCCCCAGGGGGCTTCGGGCATGAATTCGATGCCGGGGATGTGGGCGAGGGCTTGTTGATAGACTTCGCAGTTGCGGCGACGGGCGGCGACGCGATCGCTTAAGACCATTAGTTGACCGCGTCCGATGCCGGCGAGGACGTTGCTCATCCGGTAGTTGTAGCCGATTTCGGAGTGCTGGTAGTGGGGTGCGGGGTCGCGGGCTTGGGTGGCGAGGAATTTGGCTTTGGAGGTGATGCTGGCGTCTTCGGAGACTAGCATGCCGCCGCCGGAGGTGGTGATGATTTTGTTGCCGTTGAAGGAGTAGATGCCGACGGTACCGAAGGTACCGGGCGATCGACCTTTATAGGTTGCGCCGAGGGCTTCGGCGGCATCTTCGACGGTGGCGACGCCGTATTCTTGGCAAGTTTTGATGATGGGATCGAGATCGGCACTTTGGCCGTAGAGATGGACGATAACGACGGCTTTGGGGAGTTTGCCGATGCTGGCGCGTTGCTCTAGTGCGGCTTTGAGCAATAGGGGATCCATGTTCCAGGAGCTGCGATCGCTATCGATGAAGACGGGTTTGGCACCCAGATAGGCGATCGGATTGGCACTGGCGGAAAAGGTCAGGCTCGAACAAAATACTTCATCGCCAGCACCGACGCCGACTAGTTTCAATGCTAAGTGGAGAGCGGCGGTACCGGAACTAACGGCAGTGGCATGACTAGAACCTACAGCTTGGCAAAACTCGCGCTCGAAGGCATCAACATGAGGGCCAATGGGGGCAATCCAATTGGTTTCAAAGGCTTCGGTGACGAATTGGTGTTCGCGATCGCCCATGTGGGGAGTTGAAAGCAAAATAGGTTTTGTCATTACCAGAAATTATAAATAAATGAAAGTTGTGCGCGGTGTTGTGACTGCCCGATCGCTAACGAGAGCATCGCTGCAGCAGGCGATGTTACGCTCTGCTTGGAACCTGTTTCAATTATACCCAGATTAATTTCCAAGCTATCTACACCAGACTCGACTCGATCGGGTGCGCGCCACTATGAGCGTTATTGCCATCCTTCGTCCTGCTGCTAAAGCAGACGCTACGCGAACGGGGAGAAGTGGTTATTAATTATCAACGATCGACGATCGATTGAAAGCTACGATGGCGATCGATAGGCAGGGAAAAAAGCTGTCTGCTCGAATTCGGCGACTGGTTTGCTTAAAGTCGCGGCTCTGGAATGAATTAAATAATTATATAGCTCCCGATTGATAATACTTTGCATGGTCATAAACGATGCGCTGCGATCGGAAAAGCCAGATTTAAAATGATATAGTGAGTCGCGATTACTGCCGAGTCCTCCGCCGAGATTCAAGTAGTTATTACCTCTTTGTTTGCCCCAGTTCATCATGTAATCGAACATTAAGGTAGTGGGGGATTGTGATAAGAATTTTGTCTTAGTTCCGCCCAAATGATATTGAACGATGCCGTTAACTTCAGTTACTAAACTAGCAGCGGCAGTTTCGCCATCAATTTCTACCAAACAGATATGTAGCCTGTCGCCTAATGCTGGGAATAGCTGTTGAAAATACGCCCGTGTGAAGAAATAAGCACTATTGGCATTGACGCGTTGCATGGTTTCGGTATAAATCTCGATAAATAGATCCAAGCTATCGATCGAGACCATCTTCGCGACAAATCCCGCCCGTTTTAATTTATTAATTTTAGTGCGATGGCTGGATCTGATCTGCTTCCAAATTGTTTCGGTGTCGTTAGTTAGGTCGCAAATAACGACGTCACCGCGCGTGGTGATGACAAACCGATCGGGATTGGACAGGGCAGGATCGATATAGTCATTGAGCGTCGGATGCAGTCGCAAAAATGCCGAACAGATATTTTTGGCATACCAGCATTCGTGAACGATATTCAAACATTTTTCGATAAACTGTGAGTTTTGGCCGGCTCGATCGATTAACATGCCGGGATAACCGTATGGCGAAATTACATCATAAATTGGTTTGCTACTAAACTGAAAACGATCGAGATTTTCAGGACACTCACGCACGATATAAGGTAAGAAAAACACTCGATCGCCATCTTCGATCGCGATCGCTTCGGCCTGACCCTGATGTCGCTGTGATTCTAATTCTAAATAACCAGGAAGATGATAAAAATCATGCGGAAGCAGATCTAAGTATTTTTGCCACTCGGTATCTGTGGGTGAGATAACTTGAGCTTTTATCGAGGTTGATAATAATGTCACCACAATCGTACTTTATATACCCTAATTTTCAGTGTGAAAAACGATCTGGCCATCTCGATTGACGATCTTGTGCTGGCTGTGGGGTTGACTGCTAGTTAAGTCAGTTACCACCGATTGCAGTCATGTGCCCTCTTGCCGACAAGTCCCAGTCGCTCTACTGCGATTCTTTTACTTAGATTGCCCAGATTTCACCAAAAAGCATCAACATCTGCCTGAAAAACGATCGCTAGAGCTAGTTGCCGTGCTCGACTACTATCCGGTGCGCACAAAAATGACCTGCAGATCGACTAGGTGTCTGCAAGTCATGGTGATGGGTTAGGATGAGGTTGGGCTATTGCTACCGATCGAGCAACTCGATCGAGTAGCAATTAGTTATGGCTTTAAAAACTAAAATCCGAAGAAGTTTTTGGTTTTTTTAGCAGTATTCTTGGCAGAGTTTTCAACTTTCATAGCAGTATCTTTTAGGGCATCTTCAGCTTTGTTCATACTGCTTTCCGTAGAATTATCAACTTTCTGGGCGGTGTTTTCCATTGCGTCTCTAGCTTTGTCTAGACTCTTTCGGACGGACTTGTTGCCATCCTGCATCGCCGATTGGATGCGATCTTTTTCTAGGGCTTCTCGTTGTTCTAACTCTTTGACTACAATTTCTTTTTTGCTGCCCATCGTCTCTGGCACTTGCAGATCGATCCCTGGAGCTGCTATTGCCGTATCGATCCCGAGCGAGATTCCTTGCCAAATTGACAACATCAATACCAATCCACCGATCGCGCGGCTGAGATAACTTTTTAGGCTCGATAAGATACCTGGATGCAGAGATTTCATAAAGTTACTTAATTACGGTGCGCATCACCCATTCTTACCGAAAAATCGCGACCTCAGCATCTACCGATCGATAGAGATTGACGATCGCGAGGACGATCGCCATTCGCTCTAGTCTATGAGTAAATAGGGCTTTAACAGCATGCTGCATTCAGATCTAGCCCCGAGCTTTCGATCGAGACTGCGATCTAGGCGTGCAGGATTGTCTCGATCGTGCTGTTGGGAATCTCGAACCGATTGCTGTGCCATTAGATAGCTTAGATCCAAGTTTAAACCATCGCAATTACTAGCATCGAGCCAATATTATCGCCAGATCGGGACAAAATTGGGATTGCTTTTGCCTATCTTAAGTAGTATTTATTTAGAGATTAATTCAGTCGATCGATAGATATCGAGTTAGTAAATCTTGTCGCCTAGATGCATCCAATGCCTGATAGACAAGCTCCTATAATTCCAGCGAAGATTAGTAATAACGATGCTATTCGTTGTCATATTCCTCACTTCGCTAATTTAAGCAAATAATTATGTCTGAACCTAACGGTGTAATGATGCAATACTTTCACTGGTACAACCCAGATGATGGTAGTTTATGGCGGCAGGTTGCAGACAAAGCCAGCGAATTAGCCGCCGCTGGAATCACCTCCTTATGGTTGCCACCTGCCTACAAGGGCACCGGTGGTGGCATGGATGTCGGTTATGGTGTCTACGACTTATTCGATCTCGGTGAGTTCGATCAAAAAGGCTCGGTGAGGACGAAGTACGGTACCAAAGCCGAATACATTCAGGCGATTAAAACTGCCAAAGCGGCAGGGATAAGGATCTATGCTGATGTCGTGTTCAATCATAAGATGGGCGCGGATGAAGCTGAAGATGTTGAAGCTACTCCCTTCAATATGGACGATCGCAACGCCCCGATCGGTGAATATCAAACCATTAAAGCTTGGACGCACTTCACTTTTCCCGGACGTGCTGGCAAGCATTCCAAGATGGAGTGGCACTGGTGGCACTTTGATGCGATCGACTACAACGCCTATAACGAAGGCGAGTCGGCAGTTTATTTGCTTAAGGGCAAATCATTCGATAACAATGTAGACCAAGAGAAGGGGAATTTTGACTACCTGATGGGCTGCGATCTCGATATGGAGAATCCCGAAGTCGTCGGCGAACTCAAGTATTGGGGCGAATGGTGTTATGACACTACCGATATCGATGGGTTTAGGTTCGATGCTGTCAAACACGTCTCAGCAGAATTCTTTGCTGAATGGCTCGAACACGTCCGTCAATATGCCCAACGCGATCTGTTTGCTGTCGGTGAATATTGGTCTTATGAAGTCGATGCCCTGCACCACTTTATCGAAACTACGGCTGGCAAAGTGCATCTCTTTGACGCCCCGCTGCATTACAACTTTCACGTTGCCAGTCAAGCCGGCGAAAATTACGATCTGACCAAGATTTTTGATAATACCTTGGTACAGCAACAACCCTATCTCGCTGTAACTCTAGTCGAAAATCACGATTCGCAGCCACTCCAGTCCCTCGAATCGATCGTCGAGCCGTGGTTTAAACCCCTAGCGTATGCCCTCATTCTGCTCCGCGAAGCGGGATACCCCTGCATCTTTTATGGTGACTACTATGGCGCAAATTATAAAGATGCGGGCAAAGACGGCAACGAGTATGAAATCTGGATGGACTGTCACCAGTTCCTCATCGATAAATTCCTCTACGCCCGTCAAAACTATGCCTACGGCGAACAACGCGACTACTTCGACCACCCTAGCACGATCGGGTGGACGCGCGTGGGCGACGAGGAGCATCCCGGCGGGATGGCGGTAGTCCTCACCAATGGCGGTGATGGCAGCAAATGGATGGAAATCGGTCATCCTAATTGTACCTATATAGACATTACCGAGCACGTCAAAGACCTGATCGTCACCAACGATGAAGGCTGGGCAGAATTCCGTTGTAATGGCGGCTCTGTCTCGGTGTGGGTCAAACAATAGGCTTTAGGCTTCCCATAACTACTGAGTGGTAGAAGCAATCCAATTGACTGCTTCTACCACTTTCTATCCCCCTACTTCCCTGTATGAAAACTACTAACACCAACATTGAAGTCGATCGAGCTTTGCCCAATGGCGAACACTCGACTGTGAATATCTCCGTCCCCGACAACCGCGAGGTCAATATCGAAGTCGGCGAAGCTGTACCGGAGCAAGTACTCCGAAATGTCGAGGCGATTGCCAGCCATCAAGATCGCCACAGACAAAGTATTACAGCCGATCGCCGCGTGCTGAATAAAATTGCGGCTTTCTTCGCCCGTCCGGGATTTCTGTACGCTCAAATTGGCTTTTTTGCAATTTGGATCGGTTGTACCCAACTCGCCGAGCGCAATATTATTGCCAAAAATTTTCCCCTCTTCGATCTGCATTTACACGGCTTAGAAGTGGCATCATTGCTAATTTCTACTGAGGTCTTAATCGCTCAAGCCCATCAAGAAAAAGTCGAACAAGAGAGCACTCATTTAGCCATTCAACTCGATTTAGTTACCGAGCAAAAGATCGCAAAATTGATCTCCCTAGTTGAAGAATTGCGAACCGATCTACCTAATGTCAAAAATCGCAATGATGCCGAGGCCGAAGAAATGAAACAAGCCATCGATCCCCAAGCAATCCTAGAAGTCATCCAACAAAACGTCAATCACCCATTGAATGAAGACTTAGAAGCCAAATCTTATCAATCATAAACCAGAGCACGGCTACATCGATCGTCGCAAGCTACCTGAATAAAAGCTACTAAAGACTTAACTTGTTATCTCCCCCGCTCCCCGCTCTCAAAACAGATGACCAACGGCTCTAAAAACATCATTATTGACACGCGATCGATCGGTAGTAGTTCTGCTTTTCGGGACGATCGCGAAATCGTCACATCGATTACCCAAACTAGTGCGGATATCGATATCGATACGCTCGTGCCAGAGCAAGTTATCAAAAACATCGAGGCCATTACCTCGCATCAAGAGCGTTACCAAGCCCAAGCAACCACTGCTCAACGGCTGTTAGCAAAACTCGTTAGTATTTTTGGCACGCCAGAATTTTTATACTTTCAAGTTATCTTTTTTATTATTTGGGAAATTTGCGGACACTTAGTAGATCTCCATATTTTACCGCCGACTTTTCCGCAATTAGATCTTCGCGAACAGTGGCTAGATTTAGCATCATTGTTTATTTCCACAGGCGTCTTAGTCTATGAAAATCGTCAGGAAAAAGTTAGCGAAGATCGATCGCATCTGATGCTCCAGCTCAATCTGATTACCGAGCAAAAAATCGCCAAATTAATTGCCCTCGTCGAAGAACTCCGCACAGATTTGCCCAATGTTAAAAATCGCGACGACGAGGAAGCAGAATTGATGAAGCAAGCCACCGACCCCCAGGCAATTTTGGAAGTTATCCATCAAATTTCCGAACCACCATCCACCGATACCAAGGTACAAACCAATGAAACCTCAAGCTAGTCTGATTTTTAACCCCGTCGCCGGACAAGGCGATCCAGAGCAAGATCTCGACCTCATCAAATCTCTGCTGAGCGATAACCTCGATCTCGATATCGTCGTCACTAGCGCAGAATGCGAACCGGGCGCGCTCGCCAAAGCCGCGATCGATCGCGGCGCATCCTTAATTATTGCCTCCGGCGGCGATGGTACCCTCTCCGCCGTCGCCGCCGCGCTAATGGGTACGAGTATACCCCTGGGGATCATTTCGCGCGGTACCGCCAATGCTTTTGCCAATGCGCTAGATCTGCCAACCACCATCCCCGAAGCCTGCGAAGCCATCTTGACAGACCATACCAAAGTCGTCGATATGGCGCGGTGCAACGGCTTACCGATGGTACTGCTCGCTGGCATCGGCTTTGAAGCCGAAACCGTCAATTTAGCCGATCGCGATGCCAAAAAACGCTTGGGAGTAATGGCCTACGTCCTCGCCGGACTCAACCAACTCCGCAACCTCGAACAATTTGAAGCCCAAATCGAAACCGACGATAAAATCATTACAGTTTCCGCCGCCGCCATCACGATCGC
>NZ_JANPGM010000689.1:0-15702 GCF_031423935.1 Chamaesiphon sp. VAR_69_metabat_338 | reverse complement strand
AATGGTCTATAACTCGACCTGGATGTGGCACGGCTGGACAAACGAGCCGGAGGATATCAAGCTCGATCGAGGTCGAGCTTTAGGCGTCCAACCCGATCGAGTCGTCCTACCACCCACGTTATTGACTCTGTGTTTGGATGGTCAGGCTGAAGCCCCTGGCACCTGTAGCATGTTGATACGACGGGAGACGATCGCAACGGTGGGTGGTTGTGAGGAATCCTTTCGAGGCATGTTTGAAGATCAAGCTTTATTTGCCAAAATCTGCGCGAGATCGCCAGTGTTTGTCGCTAGCGGACATTGGGATCGATATCGACAGCATGCTCGCAGTTGCTGTCATGTGGCTCAAGCGATCGGTACCTACGATCCCTGCCAACCCAATGCTGACCACCTAAACTATTTGAGCTGGTTGGAGCAGTACTTATCAGCACGAGGATTGCAAGATACCGATGTGTGGCCGGTACTGCACAGAGCATTAGATCGATACCGTCATCCCCTCCGGTTTCGACTCGAAAGTCTCCTGCGCAATTGGCAAAAAATTTACCGAAAACTTGCCAAGATCTTCTGGTCGAAACCACTACATTCGATCGTTGAAAACTAGAACGGAAATAGAGCTTAGTTCGGATCTAATCCAAGATTGCAAAAATTCATGAGTCAGTCACATCCCTATCGATCTCAAATTGCCCCTGTGCCAGCCGGAAGCTCGCGACCGTTATGGTCGGTGATGATTCCTACTTACAACTGTGCGAATTATCTTCAAGAAACCTTGGCAAGCGTTTTGGCTCAAGATCCAGGACGGGAGCTAATGCAGATCGAGGTAGTGGACGATTGCTCGACTCAAGACGATCCCGAAGCGATCGTCAGAGCATTGGCTGGAGATCGCGTGAGTTTCTATCGACAGCCCCGAAATGTCGGTCATATCCAAAACTTCAACACTTGTTTACAGCGATCGCGCGGTAGGTTAATCCATCTGCTGCACGGTGACGATCTGGTGCTGCCCGGTTTTTATCGCCAATTACAGGCGGGATTCGATCGACAGCCCGAAATTGGTGCGGCTTTTAGCCGTCATGCCTTTATCGACGAGCAGAGCAACTGGACGCAGCTTTCGGGTCTGGAAAGATCGCAAAGCGGTGTTTTGAATAATTGGCTCGAACGAATTGCCGTGCGCCAACTCATTCAAACGCCGTCAATTGTCGTCCGGAGAGAAGTCTACGAGCAATTGGGCGGGTTCGATCGGCGGATGAAGTGCTGGGGCGAAGACTGGGAAATGTGGGTGCGGATCGCCGCGCAATATCCAGTTTGGTATGAAGCTCAACCGTTAGCTTTGTATCGTCAAAGAGCCACCTCCTTGACTGGCAACACTATCCGCACGGGCGAGAATATTCAAGATTTTCGGCAGGCAATTGAGATTGTCAAAGACTATCTACCCACGCCCACAGCCACCGCCCTCAATCGCAATGCCTTGCAAAATTATGCTCGCTATGGATTGAGTACGGCTGAGAACTTTATTAAAGCCAAAGATCGAGCTGCGGCGATCGCCCAAATTCGTGCCGCACTCGCCTGCCATTTCTCGCTGTCCACGATTCCATTGTTACTGAAGTTGAGTTTGAAAGCAGTAAATCGCGAATTAAGCTCGAAACTTACACTCGATCGATTTGCTAACTTATAACTCACACTTTTAGACTCATGGATATTACTGTTGTTATCTGTACTCACAATCCCCGCCAAGATTATCTCGATCGCGTGTTGACTGCCTTGCAGGCACAAACTTTAGCAAAAGATCGGTGGGAATTGGTAGTAATTGATAATGCTAGTAATTTTGCTGTTGCCGATCGGATCGATATCACCTGGCATCCTCAGAGTCGCTGTGTTCGCGAACCAAAACTCGGACTTACTCCCGCTCGCTTGCGTGGGATCGATGCTGCTAAGAGCGATATTATCGTCTTTGTCGATGATGATAATGTCCTTGATGCGGACTATTTACTAAATACCGAGCGCATCGCCCGCCAATATCCGGCGATGGGTGCCTGGGGCGGTCGCATCGTGGGGGAATTCGAGCAGACACCGCCAGTTTGGAGCCAACGCTACTTACCCCTGTTGGCAATTCGCGAAATTACCGCAGACAAACTATCTGATGTTCTACCAACCCATGAAACTAATCCCTGCGGCGCAGGATTGTGCGTTCGGCGCATCGTTGCCGAACGTTATGCAAAATTGGTTGTCTCCGATGGGAGAAGGATGAGCTTAGATCGTAAGGGCAAACTCCTATCGAGTGGTGGCGATACCGATTTGGCGTTGGTAGCTAGCGATCTGGGCATGGGTAGCGGCCAATTTGTCGCACTAAAGCTAACACATTTGATTCCCGCAGCACGACTGGAATTAACCTACTTATTGAGATTGATCGAATGTATGGCATATTCGCATATGGTGCTATATTCGCTCCGCCATCCGTTGCCGCCGATGCGATCTTTGCCAAAATATCTCTTCCATCAACTGCGGTCGTTATCAATGTCATCCCAAGACCGCAAATTTTTTAATGCCGAGCAACGCGGTACAAACTTGGCACTAGCCGATCTACATAGGGATCTGGTAAAAGTTGACTTGCCCAAGCCTAAAACTTACCCCACCACACAATTATCTGCACGAATGACCAGTAATAATGTATAGGCTCATGGCTGGCATCATGACAAAACATTAGTAGCTGGTAGAGATTCAGGGTACTCCCGTTTCGAGGTCGCTAGTCGCGATCGATGGTTACAGGATGTTTACAGTGCGATTGAACCATTATTGCAGCCACAGTTCCAGTCGTTCGGCAAATTCTGCGCCATTCCAGTTTCCAACACCATAGCGCGGTAAATCGAAACAATTGCTCCCTCCCCAGACAACATCTGGCTGAGTAGAGCAAGCATACTCAAATCCCGATGCTTTGACCAGTTCGATCGTCGCGGCAGTGCGATCGCCAAATGGATAGGAAAAGCTCGTCACGGGGCGATCTAAGAGCCGCTCTAGTTCTCGCTTGCTGCGATCGATTTCGGCCTGTTGTACGGCTATCGGCTGCGCAGGCAGGAAAGGATGATTGACTGTATGTGCGCCAATTTCAACCAATTCGCCGCTGCTTAAACTAGCTAATTCGTCAACTGTCAACGGCAGATAGCTAGAGCGGGGTTGAGAGTCATCTCCAGCCCAAGTAGCGATTTGGGCTAGAGCTTGCTGACGATCGATCTCCGCTAAGTCTCGCAACACTTGCCAAATTGAATAGTACAAAAACATGCGCGAACCGGGTTGCGCTGCCCAGGCTCGACAGTAACGATCGTGTCGATATGCAGATTGGCTGTAGTCAGCGGCGGTATCCAATTCCCATTCACAGCAATTATCGCCAATAATTAGTGTCAACTGCGGGGGTAATGTGCCTGGTTTTAACAGGATTCTAGCGAGTTCATCCCACCAGAATTCACGCTGTGCGCCTAAATAACCAGTACTCACAAACATGGTAGCGGGAATGCCATAGCTTTCGAGAATTGGCTTGGCAAGATCGAGATTATCGGCATAACCATCATCAAAAGAAATGGCTACCGCTCGGTGCGGAATTGTGCCCTGTTGGCGATCGCGATTTAATTGTTGGAGACTAATCGGGTGGGCAATTTCTTTGATAACGGCTAAATGTTCGGCAAAGTGTTGGGGGGTCACGCACAAAGACCACGGATCGATATCTAATTCCGCAACGCGATGATACATCAAAATCGGCCCTTTCGATTTAGCTAGTCTTTTCTGGACGTTGTAATTTATTTGTTTTAATCTATTTAGCCCAGGTATTCTCATGGCGATCGCTATGGTTTGACTAATCTAATCGTAATTAACATCTGATAACATGGATCTCGATCATCTAACTCGGCTGCGGTCAATTCTTGAGTTGCTAATCCTTGTAGAAAAGCAGTTGTGGCTAAGATATTTCCATAATACTCGATTGTCATATTATCAGCGGGAAATTTTTCTGCAAATAGTCTCCGTACGGAGATCTCGGTAAAACTCCAACACCAATAATCTTTCCACTCATCGACCGCAATTTGACTGATTCCAGGCACGGTAATTAGGGCAATCCCTCCTGGTTTGAGGATGCGATCGATCGTTGTTACCGCATCTTGAAGATTATAAATTAATTGCAAAGTTTGGGTGAGGATTAAGCAATCAAAACTAGCGGATGGAATCAGGTCGCTATTGGTAAGATCGCCAACAATGGTTGCCACTGGATTGCCCTCAACTACATGCAATACATCGCTCTGAGTAACACGATCGCCACCGAACCGGAGCGTATAAGCAGCATCGCCGATTTCTAATACCCGTCCGCAAACATCTAAAGATTGACTGTTCAAAAAATTCTCAATGTAGTAACGATCGATCGGCGTTCCGCGATCGTAGCCAAATTGGCGACTAATCGGTGTTAACCGTCGCAGATTGCCAAAATTCACAGCTCCAACCGCTGGGGCATTGTTAGTTAGTTTAGCAATTAATTTATCTAAAATCGGTGCTGGTACTATTTGACGAATGATTCTTTTTACGGTTTTTTTCACGATCTAAGTATTGATAAACATCTAATTTGTGCGATCGTTTAAGCTTGCCCGATCTAAATTAGCTTGGAGATCGATCGTCTAAACTGTGGGAATCTCCACCAGACTAAAGTTACAGGTTACAGCCCCATAATAACTCGTACCCATAGTATTCGAGATCGTACTAACTACCTCGATTTCCAAAGCAGATTCTAAATAATCTAAATGTTCTTCAGTGCCAGTTTTACTCATCCACAAACCCACAACATAGATCCCTGGTGTTAGATGCAAGCTGTCGATTTTTAGTTGAAACCGATTGAGACCTTTGCGCAGCAATACAGTTTGACCTGATAAAATAATATCAGCATTTATCAACATTGTTCGCGATCGATTGTAGATCGTCACGGCAAGACAGCCAATATGCTGTGAAAACTTAGCCTCAATATCTAATAAAAATTCCAGTGGGCCATCAGCATAAGGCTGAAATGAAACCGATCGATCGAGGCTACTGTAATGGATGGCGATAAATCTTGCTGCTGTAGTAATACGGTTATCGAGATTGGCTAAATCGATCCATTCACCAGGCGCAGCTCGCTCGAAATCACCAGCTAAATATAGTGGCACTATTTTCGCAGTAAGATCGTGGGCAATAAATTTACCACGATCGAGCATGATACATTGCGAGCATAATCTTTGGATTGCATCCATGCTATGACTGACAAATAAGACCGTTCGACCCCGATCTTGGGAGATATCTTGCATTTTGCCCAAACACTTTGTTTGAAACTGGGCATCTCCGACTGCCAATACTTCATCGACAATTAAAATATCTGGTTCTAGGTGTGCGGCTACGGCAAATGCCAATCGCACGTACATGCCTGAAGAATATCGCTTCACTGGTGTATCTAAAAACTTTTCTACTTCGGCAAAATCAACAATCTCATCAAATTTACGCGCAATATCAGTTTTACTCATGCCTAAAATTGCACCATTCAGAAAAATATTTTCTCGGCCAGTTAACTCTGGATGAAAACCCGTACCCACTTCTAATAAACTGGCAACTTTGCCGCGCAGATGAATGCTGCCACAAGTGGGTTCGGTGATTCTACTTAATATTTTTAATAAAGTCGATTTGCCCGCGCCATTGCGACCGATAATCCCCACTCGATCGCCTTGATTAATCTCTAAAGATAGATCTGTTAATGCCCAAAAGTCTTCTCGCTTTGACGTGCGCTCCTGTCGAACTTGTCGATCGACTACCGGTTTAAATAAGTTCCGTACGCCATTACTAATTGTCTCGCGTAGTGTTGAATAATGTTGCTGTTGCTGGCGATCGATAATATACTTTTTACCTAAATTCTCAATCCTAATTATCGGATCTGACATATAAAAAATATTTTAAATAGCAATCGATCTAAAGCTGCCAGCGGAAGGATGGCGCGGATGAGTAGTCGGGATCGAGTACTGACTCACAATAAACTCGACCCAATGTAGTGGTAAATATTTAGGATATTATTATATCCTGACCGTTAACTCCCGATCGCACATGCACATTGAATCGATCGAAATCGAAATGGATATTACGAAGGCAGGATCGACACTGGATTTAGCGATCGAGACTGCGCTTCAACAATGGGGCGAACCCCTGCGGTGGGCGATTACAGAGATAGATCGCGACACAAATACCGCGAAGATCGAGGCGATCGTGATTAAAGACTAGGCATTAGGATCGTTCGCAGTTTGCACCAGTACAGAGATCTTGTCTCCCTCCAAGTGCCCGTATCTAGTTTCTAACAGCGTTACGCAATGCCGCGATCGTCAATGAGTCACAGGGATATTTAGATAGTAAAAGTATCCAGCAGACTAACTCTGGTAACAATGTTGCGATGTAAGCCTTGGGTATTCGGGTCAACTCTACTAAAATTACTATAGTCTCGATCGCCTCCAGTACGAAATTACTTAAAATAAGCCTTATATACCGTTGGGAGAACACATTGGTTTCTACATCTAATTTGAAAACGACCAGATCGGCAGAAATATTTGCCGCCGCTCAGAAACTGATGCCAGGTGGAGTTAATTCTCCCGTGCGGGCATTTAAATCTGTCGGTGGCCAACCGATTGTCTTCGATCGCGTCAAAGACGCCTATGTCTGGGACGTAGACGGCAATCAGTATATCGATTATGTTGGCAGTTGGGGGCCAGCGATCTGCGGACATGCCAACCCAGAAGTGATCGCAGCTTTGCACGATGCCCTTGCCAAAGGAACTAGTTTCGGTGCGCCCTGCTACTTAGAAAATGTCCTTGCTGAGATGGTCATCAATGCCGTTCCCAGCGTCGAAATGGTGAGATTTGTCAATTCTGGCACAGAAGCTTGTATGGCCGTCCTGCGGCTGATGCGCGCCTTTACCGGACGTGACAAGATTATCAAATTTGAAGGTTGCTACCACGGACATGCGGATATGTTCTTGGTCAAAGCTGGTTCTGGGGTGGCGACTCTCGGTTTGCCAGATTCCCCTGGCGTACCTAAATCGACAACAGCCGATACCCTAACGGCACCTTATAACGATCTCGAAGCAGTCAAAGCATTATTCGCCGCCAATCCCGACACTATTTCGGGCGTGATTCTCGAACCTGTCGTCGGGAATGCCGGTTTTATCGTGCCCGATGCTGGCTTTCTGGAAGGCTTGCGATTGATTACCCAAGAGTATGGCGCGTTGCTAGTCTTCGATGAAGTCATGACGGGTTTTCGGATCTCTTATGGCGGCGCACAGCAGAGATTTGGCGTGACGCCCGATCTGACGACCATGGGTAAGGTGATCGGTGGTGGTTTACCCGTCGGTGCGTACGGCGGACGTAAAGAGATCATGTCGATGGTCGCACCGGCAGGGCCGATGTATCAAGCCGGGACGCTCTCCGGCAATCCCTTGGCGATGACGGCGGGAATTAAAACTCTAGAATTGCTCCAAAAGCCTGGTGCCTATGAGTATCTAGATAAAATCACCAAGCGGCTGATCGACGGCTTGCTGCAAATTGCTAGCGACACCGGACATGCGGCTTGTGGCGGGAATATTAGTGGCATGTTTGGGTTATTCTTCTGTGAAGGGCCAGTTCACAATTTTGAAGATGCCAAGCATTCGGATGTGACTAAATTCGGTCGCTTTCATCGTGGGATGTTGGAGCAGGGCATTTATCTGGCACCATCACAGTTTGAAGCTGGCTTTACATCCCTAGCGCATAGTGAGGCTGATATCGATCGCACTTTAGCGGCGGCTAGATCGGTTATGTCGCAAATCTAGGAGCTATTAGTTAGTAATTATCGTAGATCTGAGGGTACCCTCTGTGATGACACACCCCCGACTTCTCTAAGAAGTCGGGGGTGTAGCCATAACTATCGATAGATTGTTGGGTACCCTCGGGCGATCGCTCCTCGATCGATTAGCGAATGTCTGCTAATGAAAAGGAGACTGATTTACCTTTGAGAGTTTCGAGGGTTTTGAGTTGCGCTGGTGTCAACACTGCCTTAGCTTGTCGATTGCTGTCTGTCATTACGGCTTCCATCCGTTTGCGGTTGTCGGCAAGAGTCTTCTCGCGTTTGGCGACATCATTGCGATCGGGAATTTCCCAAGCCTCCCTCGTTTTTATCCGCATCTGGCCGACAATATCGCTGAGTTGTTTTTGTTGCGCATCCGTGAGCTGGAGATCGGTCGCAACGTCATCTTTAGTAACAATCCCAAAATCATATTTCTGCAACAAAATTTCCTTAGCTCTTTTCGACTGCGCTGGCGTCAGCACTTTGCTAACCTGTTGCTGGGACTGTTTGGCAATACTGGCCGTCCCCCGTTCTATTTCCACCGCGAGTTGCTTTTTCGCGCTGTCTTGTTTATCTTTGGGCAATGCTTCGAGTGACTGGTATTTAGTTTTGACTGACTCAGAATCAGCGGCAATTTTAGTCGTTAAACTCGATTCGATTTCCTTAATTTTCGTGACTTGCTCGTCAGTCAACTTGAGTTCGGACTTCACCAGGGGATTCTGTAATAACTTCAGTGGGTTGGAACCCTGCCGTTCTGGTCTAGCGTTGTCGCCACCGCCCGGTGGTGGGCCACCACCAGGAGGGCCACCACCGGGCGCACCAGGCGGTGCGTCGGACATTGGGGGAGCGAGGTTGTTGCAGCCAGACAAAATGAAGCAGCCAGTGCAAATTACTAGCCAGGATGCGACTGTGAGTCGGCGATTTAAAGTTAATCTCTGCATATGCTGGTAGGGGTTGCCGATCGAGATCTAAAGTCTCAACCATTCTAACCTCCCGCTCGAAATTAAATAAAATCCGCCTTTAATAGCGACGCTCCAGCGCGATACCGCGATATCACCCGTCCTGAATCACAATTTGCAGCCAAAGCTGAAAAAAGTGGTAGAGATCGACCGAGCGAGATAAGATTAGTGTAGATTATTCAGGACGCAGGGTAGTATCTAGTCAAGATGAGCATGATGCTCGCGATCGGTCGCCTTTTGCCGATCGCAAGCGGTAATTTAAAGATGTCGATCGACATTTTAATACCAATAACTGGAGCGATTTTATAGTCTTGAGTTTAACAATTTGCCGATCGCAGGTAGGACTATATGACGATCTTCTGTTAGCACGATATGATGATGACTCCTAAGACCGTTTTCAACGCCATTCCCCGCATTGAGATGTATTGGCAGGGCCAGGTAGTGGCTTTCGATCTGAGCGAGAACGAACACGATCTCGGTCGCGAGCCGTCGCAGCCACCGCCGATCGGTTTGATCGTCCCGATCGAGTGGGAATTGGTCAGCCGCCATCAGGCCAAGCTCTGCCGGGTGGATAATGGCTACTATATCTACGATGGCGATGGCCACAACCCCAGTAGCAATCGGCTGTTTATTAACAATCGCTTAATTAGACCCCAAGAAGGCTACCGACTCCAGTCCTATGACGAGCTGCGGATCGGCCAAGATCCGCAAAATTACGCCACGATCGTCTATATCGATCCAAACAATGTCCGCGTGGGTACCGCACCAGTCAAAACCGGGATGTCGCTGGTACCCCAACAGACAGTGACGATCGGGCGGAGTGAGGATAATGATTTTGTTCTGGATGCGCCGACGGTATCGCGGTATCATGCCTCGGTGCAACGGATGGCTTCGGGACGATATCTGCTGCACAACTACAGCCCCAATGGGGTATTTGTCGATCGCCAGCATGTAGACAAAACCGCGCCGATGGATCTGGGTTCGGTGCTGCAAATTGGCCCCTATACTTTTGTCTTACAAAACGATGCGCTGACGATCGCCGATCGCGGTGACAATATCCGCCTGGATGTCGATCGGATTACCAAGGTCGTCAAGCAAAAGAATCGGCAGCGGCTGTGTCTGCTCGATAATATCAATTTGGCGATCGAACCCGGACAATTTGTCGCGATCGTCGGGGGCAGCGGTACGGGGAAATCGACCCTGATGAAAACTCTGCTGGGGATTACCCAACCCACTCACGGACTGGTATATCTCAACGGCGATAACCTGGTCGATAATTTTAATATTTATCGCAATACGATCGGTTACGTGCCGCAAAGCGATATCGTTCATTCCCAGCTCACAGTCACGGAAGTCCTCGATTATGCCGCCCAGATGCGGCTGCCGCCCGATACCGATATTTCGGCCACGATCGCCAAAACTTTGGCACAAATCGAGCTAGTTCCCTGTCAGGATAGTTTAGTCAAAAACCTCAGTGGCGGACAGCTCAAACGCGTGAGTATTGGTGTCGAACTCCTAGCAGATCCCAAGTTATTCTTTTTGGACGAGCCGACTTCTGGCTTAGATCCGGGCTTGGACAAAAAAATGATGCAGCTCTTACGCCGACTGGCCGATCGCGGTCAGACGGTGGTGCTGGTGACTCATGCAACTAGTAATATCATGTTGTGCGATCGGGTGGCCTTTTTGGGTTTGGGCGGTCAGTTGTGTTATTTTGGCCCGCCAGCAGTGGCGACCGAGTTTTTTGAAGTACCGAGTCTAGATTTTGCCGATATTTATATTCAGCTCGAAACTCAAGCAGCCTGCGTGGAAATGGCGCGTCGGTTTGCAGATTCGAGCTACTACCAAACCTACGTCCAAGAGCGATTGAGTCTGCCAAATACGCTCGATCGTCACAATCGATCGCCGCTCTCGCCGCCACCCACCCGAGTCAAGCAATCTTTTCTCAAGCAGTTGCAGATTCTCACCCGCCGTTATCTCCGTCTGCTCCAACGCGATCCGGTGTATTTAGGTCTTTCATTATTAACAGCTCCGATCGGAATTTTACTGGTTTACTTGGCGACCAAAGATGTGTTGCAAGATCCGAGTCAGAGCTTCAATGCGGCGACCAATCCGTGGCTGACGCCCTTTGTCGGTGCGCCCAACGTCAATCGATCGGGCATGGCACTCAAAATCCTGTTCGTTTTCACCTGCATTAATATCTGGGTGGGTTTGGCCAGTTCCCTCCAAGAAATTATCAAAGAAGCGGCGATCTATCTGCGCGAACGCTTGGTTAATTTGGGCTTATTTACTTACGTCGGCTCGAAAGTGCTGACGTTGGGCGGCTTGGCGGCGATCCAGAGTTGTCTGATTAGTGCGATCGTGCTGATTTGTTTCGCGCACCCCGATCCGATCGCCGCACTCGCACCGCTCAATTGGGCTGTGGGTCTGCCGATTACGACTTTTTTGAGTATTCTAGCAGCCACCTGTCTGGGCTTGATGGTCTCCGCCAGCGTCAAAAACAGCTCTCAAGCCAATAGTGCGTTACCGTTGTTACTGTTACCGCAGATTATCTTTGCGGGGGTGTTATTTGGGCTGGACAAGGTAGCTGTGGGTCAATTTATCTCCTGGTTTACCATCGGGAAATGGTCGATCGGGGCGTACGGCACTTTAATCGATCTCAATCTGCTCACCCCACCCAAAAATGCGGTGATGGACTTCACTCAAGTGATGAAAACGTCAGCCGTCTACGACACAACTTGGCAAAATCTGGGCTTAAATTGGGGAATGTTGCTCCTCCATAGTGTTGTTTATCTCGCCATTACAATTTGGTTGCAAAAACGCAAAGACCAGCTCAAAGCTCCTAACCGGCTGCCGATTGGCAAAAAAGGCTAGCGATCGCCAACACCCCGCACAGTGCAGTCAACCCAAACCACTCACATCGCAAGTCCAGTTCGCGAAACTTCCCCCGTCCCCGTCCCCCACCTCCCACCTCCCAACTCCCAACTCCTCATGGACATCTACTGCACGCGTCCTCGTTGCGAACAACCTGTCAACTCATTTGCCGATCTCGACGATAGCAAACTGTTAAAAACCGTTCACCAACGGCATTGTGTCAATTGTGGGATGCCGCTGATTTTGGATGGCCGTTATTTACCCACGCAATTGCTCCATCAGAGTGGATCGGGCCTAGCCTTTTTAGGGTACGATCGGCGGACGCCGGAACTCAGACGCTGTGTCATCAAACAATTGCAGGTCAATCCAAGTTTTACCAACGAGCAAATAGAGACGGCGACTAAGTTGTTTCATCGCGAAGCCGAAGTGCTCGAAAAACTGGGCGAGCATCCTCGCATTCCCCGCCTATTTGCCTTTCTCGAACTGATTGCTGCTGCCACACCACCACATATCCAGCGAAAGTTTTTTTATCTAGTTCAAGAATATATTGAAGGCCAAAACCTCCAGCAGGAATTACAAGCCAGAGGCAAATTTACGGAGCCGGAAGTTATTTATGTCTTGCGGGAAGTTGGCAAGATTTTAGAGTTCACTCACTTTCAAGGCTCGATCCACCGCGATATTAAGCCCTCGAATATCATGCGGGACTTAAAAGGTCAAATTTATGCGATCGACTTTGGGGCAGTCAAGCAGACCGTGATGGACGCGGATCTGAAGACAGGGGACGATCTCAGCACGAGTGGATCTATGCCAGAATACGCGCCGTGGGAGCAACGCCAAGGTAGTACTATTTATCCGTCGTCGGACTTGTATGCCTTGGCAGTCACTTGCGTGAATTTACTCACGGGTAAACCGCCCCAAGCTTTACTGGCTGACGATACCAATACTTGGCAATGGCGATCGGCAGATCTCCACGTCAGCGATGGTTTGGCCGAGATCCTCGACAAAATGCTGCGCCATAATCCTACCGAGCGATTTCAGTCGGCGCGGGATGTGTTGGAAGCACTCGACGATATCTATGGGATTCCAGTCGTCAGCATGCCAGTCGCGAATCTAGCCACCGCTAGTAGTTCGCCCGTGCCGACTACACTCCTCTTGGGCACGTTCGAGCAAGAAGATACCCTCCAAATCGGCAGCGAAGTACCTCGCGATCGCCAGCGAGTACCGCCGCCCATCGCAGCACCGATCTTGCCAGAAACCGCACCGATGCAGGTATATACCGCACCTCCAGCCAAGGCAGTACCCACGCGCGATCGACAACCGCTACCGCTGGGAAAAATTGGTGTGGCAGCCTTAGTCGGTTTGGGCGCACTATTGCTGTCAAAATTGCTCCCTGGCTCGACGGGTTCTCTCGGCCAGACATTAGCCCAGCGGAGTAGTGAGGGCGATCGCATTCTGATGAGTATCGAAGGTAATCGCGATACCGATCGCTTTAAAAGTCTCAAACGGGCAGGCGTCTTAGCGATCGCCAATAAAAAATATGACGAAGCGGTGACTAATTTCCAAGCAGCTCTGGTAGAAAATCCCAACTCGCCCGAAACCCGCATCTATCTAAACAATGCGCTGATCGGCGATCGCCGCAGTTTTACGATTGCCACCTCCGCACCGATCGGTCGATCGCTCGATCGTGCGTCCGAAATGTTGCGCGGCTTCGCCCAGGCTCAGTCCGAAATCAATCAAACTGGGGGCGTGAATGAGGCCAAAATCAAACTGCGGATCGTCGATGATGGCGACGACCCCAAGCAGATCGACAACATTGCCACGGAGATCGCCAAGCAACCAGAAATCCTCGGCATCGTCGGTCATAACCGCAATGATGTCACCATCGCCGCCGCCAATATCTATAACCGCGAAAAACTGGCCTTTATTGCGCCGATTAGTACGGCCAACGAACTCACAAATAGCACTAAACCCTACATCTTTAGAACTAATACCCGCGCCGATACGATCGTCCAAAAATTAGTCGATCGCTTAATCGACAAAGAAGGCAAACGGCGAGTAGCGATTTTTTCCGTCCCAACGATTACCTATAATGATGAATTTAAAAATCAATTTGCCAATAAATTAGCAGCTAGAGGCGGCCAAATTGTGGGCATGTTTCAATTTTCGATGGTAGCTTCATCTGCATCGCCGAATCCAACTGCGACTCCACCTCCTTTCGATGCAGACAACTACCTCAAGCAAGCCAACGCCGCCGGAGCCGAGGCAGTGCTGTTACTACCCGTCGGACGTTCCCAGCGAGAGGCGATCCAACTCCTAAAAATCATCGAGCGGAAATATCCCCGCTTGAGTGTCTTGAGCGATACTGCCATGTACAGCGTCAATACGCTTAGAGCTGGCAAAGCTGCCGCTGGCTTGACTATGGGCGTACCGTGGCAAGAATCCGAAAGTACCCCCCAATTTGCCAACGGCGCGCAGCAACTGTGGCACGATCGCGTCAACTGGGCGACCGCTACATCATATAATGCCGTCAAGTCAATGGGGATGGCCATCAAAGCCGAAAGTTCGCCTTCTAGAGAAAGCGTGATGACAATGCTTACCAAAAGTGACTTTACAGGTGCCTCTGGCCGATTGCAGTTTACTAAAGGCGAGCCGACCGAGCACTATGCCTTGGTGCAAGTCGCCCCCACTCCGCCTAATTATCGCTACTCTTCTCGTACTGGCTATGATTTTGTGCCGGTTGAATAGACAAAGTTAGGCTTTAGGCTTTAGGGGAAGCTGTGGCTGGAGCGGGGAGCGGGGAGTAGTGTAGGGTGGGGAGTACCCACCGCAATGGTTTCAGGCGATCTTGCATTTAATCAGTACTCGTGTCCAGCTACTTATCTTGGTAACAACTACCAACTTTAATAACTTGTCAGATCCAACTAACAGCACAAATTCCATAAATTACCTGAACATCGCTCGACAGGGTAAAAATCAGTGGTGGCGATATGTCTGTGGCATCTTATTGAGCCTTGCTTTTTTTATCATTCTTGGTTCGGTAGCGTATGCGATCGCCCTATTTGCGATCGCTGGGGTCAGCGATATCGCCAGTATTGAAAAATTCACAAAAACACCCTCGCTGGGGCACTACATCAGTACAAATATCCCGTTTATTTTCTGGTTTTTGGGTACAGTAATTGCCGTCAGAGGTATTCACGGTCGTTCTGTTTGGGGGCTAGTGTCTGGGACGGGTCGGCTTGACTGGCCGAGATTGGGGTATGGATTTATTGTTTGGTTTGCACTGATGATAATTCCGTCAGTCCTCTCACTATGGCTGAGTCCTGGCGAGTATAAATTTCATTTCGATCTGCGTGAATGGCCATTGCTATTTGTAGCAACAGCACTGTTAACACCGATTCAAACTAGTTGCGAAGAGATTTTCTTTCGGGGTTATTTGATGCAGGGGATGGGGCTAATTACTCGTCAGCCGCTAATTTTAATTATTACTAATGGTCTGTTATTTTTTCTTCCCCATTTAGGCAATCCCGAAATTGCCCACGGGATCGTGTGGGTATCATTACAATATTTTTCAATTGGTGTGTTTTTAGCATTAATTACGCTCAAAGACAATCGGTTAGAACTGGCGTTAGGGGTTCATGCCGCAAATAATATTACTAATATATTTTTCACCACTACTGACTCAGTCATGGGCGCACCAGCACTCTGGATGGCGAAGCCCAGTCCCACAACGTTTGTGGATGTATTAGCACTATTTTTATGGATGGCGATCGCTTATTACTTATTCTTCGGTCGCACTCAGCCCAAACTTGAATGATTTAAGAATTGATAATTGATAATTGATAATTACCTTTCGCTAGGAAGATGTTTGAAAAGTCTAATTGCTACGTTTTTAGCGGGTAGATCCCCCTGTCTTGTCTCGCTTTTATGTGCAGGGGAACCCCGCCCATAGCGAGCCGCTAAATCCCCCTTAAAAAGGGGGACTAAGAATCCGGTTCCCCCTTTTGAAGCTACGGTGTATACA
>NZ_JANPGM010000688.1:0-9957 GCF_031423935.1 Chamaesiphon sp. VAR_69_metabat_338 | reverse complement strand
TTTCGGTCGGGTTTCCCGACCATGAAAAGGCACCAAGCGGGTGACTAAGAGTCCGATTCCCCCCTTTTGAAGGGGGGCTAGGGGGGATCTACCCACTAAAAAAGAAGCAATTATACTTTTCAGACATCCTTTAAGGAAGCTCAAAATTTACCTTACACCTATTTTAAAGAAGTGCGATGCGAGATCGCTAACCGATCTAGAGGCTGCGCGATCGACCGCTGAAGACGCGATCCATATCTTTGAAGTTTTCGAGCACTTTGCCAGTACCTAAAACCACACAGGTCAGCGGATCGTCGGCAATGTGCGTCACGATACCAGTTTCATGACTGATCAGCATATCGATGCCGCGCAGATTGGCACCGCCACCTGCCAACATGATCCCGCGATCGATAATATCGGAAGCTAGCTCTGGGGGAGTGCGTTCCAATGTCCGCTTGACTGCTTCGACGATCGTCGAAAGCGGTTCGGACATACTTTCGCGGATTTCGGGGCCTTTGATCGTCACCGTCCGAGGCAATCCCGACAAGAGATGCACGCCGCGCACTTCCATCGTCGTATCCATATCTTCGGGCATCGGATAGGCCGAACCAATGTTAATTTTGATTTCTTCAGCCGTGCGTTCCCCAATCACCAGGTTGTGGACTTTCTTCATGTAGTTGACGATCGAGTCGCTCAATTCGTCCCCAGCAATCCGTACGGACTCGCTAATTACCGAGCCTTGTAAGCTCAATACCGCAACTTCCGTCGTCCCGCCACCGATATCGATAATCATGCTGCCGGTTGGTTCGCCGACTGGCAATCCCGCGCCAATTGCTGCGGCAATCGGCTCGTCGATCAAAAATACTTCACTCGCACCGGCTTGGAGTGCGGCATCCATTACCGCACGGCGTTCGACGGCTGTCACGCCGCTAGGAATGCCGATCACCAATCGTGGTCTGATGACGTTACTCCCTTCATTCGCACGGCGAATAAATTCTTTTAACATCACTTCGGCGATATCAAAGTCAGCAATGACGCCATCGCGCAACGGTCTGAGCGCAATTACATCACCAGGGGTTCTCCCCAACATTTTTTTGGCTTCGATCCCGACAGCGAGTGGCATTTTAGTCTTTTGGTCCATCGCCACCACTGAAGGTTCTGCCAAAACGATACCTTTGCCAGCTACATAGACTAGTGTATTGGCAGTTCCCAGGTCCATACCCATGTCTCTGGATAAGGAAAAGCGATTGAAAAAACGCACGCCTTCTATGCTCCCAAATTATAAATAAACGATTTATGCTAATGCCCGATCGGCCAATATCGTTTAACAATGCAGGTTTTATTTACTATTCCCCGATCGCGATCTGCTGAGTGTCAGCGCGTGGTTCTAGGTTTTTGTCCTGTTGTCTTGATTGATACGGCTACTCCTCAGTGGTCTCAACGTTGTCGATTGAAGACATGCCTCGTACCACTGCGTGAATCTTATTACGTTTTGCTTCGTTCGTCTAGCTGCGATCGCCACCAAATTCCCATTCGATCGCTACTCGATCTTTCAGGAATGAGATCTACTCCAGCATTGGGTTTGAGTTGACAACTAGGGCGATTGGGCGATCGGTGACTACCGTACCTCGATCGAACTGACTCAATATTAGTTGGCAGATTCTCAACCAAAGTGGCAATCCACAGCTGAATTTTTGCTAAATAGTCACGGGGATCTGTAGTAATTGCGATCGCATCTCAGGATACACAGCCGAAAGTTAAAGATTTTCTGCAATTTTTAGCTACAGTAATTCAGGCAACTCGATCCCCTCGGTCGTGGCTAGTGAGGCTGTGAATTAGCAGTCGCTCGCTCGCCCCGAAATCGACAGCAGTAATTTCTAGGCTGGTAGCAACTCTGTTGCCCGACCCACTGTTTGGAGATCGCCTCTGTTTTCAAGTAACCGGATTGGTTAAGTTAAGACTGACGGTGCAAAACCCTGCCGTTGGGTATTTTCGGTAATCGATCGCGGTTCGAGGAACTGTAACAGATAATCGCGTCCGCCAGCTTTGGAACCGACACCACTGAGCTTGAAGCCACCGAAGGGCTGTCGATCGACTAACGCACCTGTGATGCCGCGATTGATATAGAGATTGCCAACTTCAAACTCGCGGTAGGCGCGATCGATATGGGACGGCGTGCGGGAGTATAAGCCACCTGTGAGTGCGAAGTTAGTATCGTTGGCGATATCTAGTGCTTCATCGAAATTAGCGGCTTTAATGACCGCTAGCACGGGGCCAAAGATCTCTTCGCGAGCGATCGCGCTGTGGGGATCGACTTCGCTAAAGATTGTCGGACTGACATAATAGCCACCAGCGGGTACGGGCATTTCTAAAGCGAGTTTGGCAGTTTCCTTACCTTGAGTAATATACTGCTGAATCTTCGATCGAGCATCGGCATCGATGACCGCACTGAGTTTAGTATCGGGCAAATGGGCTGCGCCCACGGTCAGCGATCGCGTGGCGGCGACTAAGCGATCGAGGAAATTGTCATAAACTGGAGCCAAGACGATCGCGCGGGAGCAAGCCGAACATTTTTGACCGGCAAAGCCAAAGGTGGAATTCATTACGCCGACGACGGCTTGGTCGAGATCGGCACTTTCATCGACGATGATGCCGTTTTTGCCACCCATTTCGGCGATGACACGCTTGATGTGTTTTTGCCCAGGGCGTAAGATCGCTGCCTTGGCGATAATCTGGCAGCCGACTTGTTGCGATCCGGTGAAGGCAATCAGCGATACTTCAGGATGCTCGACTAGGTGCGCGCCCACGGTCGAACCTTCGGCTGGAAGGTAGTTAAATACGCCTGCTGGTAGTCCGGCAGCTTGCAGAATTTCGGCAATTTTGGCACCGACGACTGAGGATTGTTCGGCAGGTTTGAGGATAACTGTATTGCCAGCAGCGATCGCGGCGACACTCATCCCCATCGCGATCGCCAGTGGAAAGTTCCACGGGGAAATGACCGCAACTACGCCGCGCGGTTGATAGATATAAGTATTATCTTCACCAGGGAGATTGCGCTGGACACCACTTTCAATGCGTTCCATTTCCCGAGCATAGTAGCGGCAAAAATCGATCGCTTCGGACACTTCGGCATCGCTTTCGCGCATGGGTTTGGCCACTTCCCAAGTAATCCAAGCTGCCAGTTCGGCACGTTGCGCTGCCATCAAATCTGCCGCTCGTCGCAAGATATCGCCTCGATGTTTGGCACTTAATTTCTTCCAGGTGGTAAAGGCGGATTTGGCAGCGGCGATCGCCGATTCAGCTTGCTCGATACTGGCTAGACCGATTTTACCGACGACTTGACTAGAATTGGCTGGATCGATCGATTCGATATATTTTTCAGTCTCAACAGTCCGACCGTCGATAATGGGTAAATAAGTATTGCCAAATTCGTTAAGTACTTGTTTCAGAGCGGCTTCGACGGTTGTACGCTCGTCGGCGATCGCATAATCTCGATCGCTCGCATTTGTAAAGCCATCGAAACTATTCATAATAGACGCGCCATTGTAGTTGCGATCTCGATCGGTCATCACTGGCGCAGCTACCAATTTAGCTAGATCGCGCGACTCACTACCACTCATTCTCAGGAACGAACTATTTGCAGTATTCTCCAACAATCGCCGAATTAAATAAGACATGCCCGGAATCAATTCGCCAAACGGACAATACACCCGCACGCGATAACCCATGTTGGCGATCGCTCTGGTAAATTTGTCGCCCATCCCATACAGACATTGCACTTCAAAGGCACGGTGCGGGATGTTTAGAGTTTGAACGATCGCGATCGCTTTCGCCAAAGATCGCGCGTTGTGAGAGCCGACTGCCGCATAAAGATATTGATGATTTTCTAGCAGAATTTGGACTAACCGCTCGTAATTGGCATCGGTCGAAACCTTATCAAAAAAGACAGGTACCGGCCAACCTTGTTGATGAGCCTGAATTGTTTCTCGATCCCAATAGGCACCTTTAACCAAGCGGACAGTAATCGGTCGATCGCGTTCTTTTGCCCAGGCGATTAGATCGATTAAATCGCGTTCGCTATCGCGTAAATAGCCCTGCAAAGTAATCCCGATATCTGTGCGATCTCGAAATTCTGGCTCGATTAATACTTGCTTGAGAATCTGTAATGTCAGCGACTTGAATTCATATTGTTCCATATCGAAATGCAGATCGCAGCCTAATTCCTTAGCTTTTCGCAACAGTATTCGTGCTGGTTCGCTGACTTTTGCGGTTGTTTTGACCGGATCGATCGGATCGAATTGGGAATATAAAGCACTGAGTTTCACCGAAACTTGAACGCGATGGCGAGCTTCACCATCAGCCAGATCGATCTGGGCAATCGCTTCCCAATTTTTAGCCCGATCGGCTAAGTCGGTCATGATGGCTAGATAGCGATCGAGATAGCCTTGCGCTTCTGCTTCACTAATCACCGCTTCACCGAGCAAATCCAATGTAAATGCCAATCGCTCGCGCCGCAATCGCTCGATCGTTTTACTCGCTGCTGCCAAATTTTCACCGCAGATATATCGCTTGGCGAGAGTGGCTACTGCCGTTGCGAGTGTTGTGGCTGCCGCTGTTGCGGTAATTGATTTGGGATTTTCAGTACTGAAGTTTAATAAAGATCGTAAAGCTGGGACTGCGATCGAGTCGCTAGCTAAATACTCTTGCATGTGTCGGGCAATTTCAGCTTTACTTTGCAATGCCGGCAAGCAGTCAATCAATCGAAATAATTGTACCCGCAAGCCATCATTTTCCATCGTCCAAGCCATCAGCTTGTCATCGATCCGCAGTTCGTCTTTAAATTGAGATAACTTTGCCCAGATCGAATCTCGATCGGTACCGCTTAAAATCTGTTTGGCTAGTTCCTGGGTCTGAGATTCGTACTTGTCAATCTCTACTGAACGATCGAAATTGCGATCGGTTGGCTGTGTTTGAGCTGTCATCACCCTCACCCATTAATTATGTATTTTTTCAGTATCCTTGATAACACTTTTTACAGATTACGATCGATAATCGACGATCGAGCTGACGATTTTAAAATCTCGAAATCGGAAATCGATCTTAAGTCTAACTCGATCGTCAATCGAGACACAACTACAGATTGAGAGGTGACTTCTCTCGATCGTTTGGATACTTTTTACGTGCCGCTCGCTGCCAAGAGATCGATCGAGCGGACGCCTACCAATCGAGTATGGATCGGGCGCGAGCTGAGATGTTGATAATCTGCGATTTAGACAGACTTCCACCGGCGCAATCGCGATCTTTGTTGCAAATCCCAAGTATGCTGATGTCCAAATTCATCAATATCGAGTAAAAACCAGCGATCGAGTGAGGGGTTTTTGGCAAAAGATGGGAATGATATTGTTAGCGGTCTGTAGTTGCGCCTTTGTCTGAGACAGCCATCGCGATCGCTAGAGAATTTAACTGGTAGCAGTAGGATCTAACCTTTTTTCATATCTAAATTTTTCGAGCACCCCTGAGAACAGTCTATGCCAAGTAAATCCTTATCTAAATCAGTCGAATACGATGAATCCGCTCCAGAGATGGATCTCAACGGCATGGATCTGGACGAAGAGAGCCTCCGCACCTCTTTGCCCGAATTGTTTGAAGACGATCTCGACAGCACTAGCGTCCCCACTGCTGCTAAAAATATCTACTACAGCAAAGATTTAGTCCGCTTATACCTGCAAGAAATCGGCAAAGTGCGCTTGCTGTTGCGTGAGGAAGAAATTTCCGAAGCCAAAGTCGTCCAGCGATACGTCCAATTGCTCGAACTGCGCAACCAAGCCGCCGAAGCAGTCAGACTCGGTACTAGTCAGGACTTGGCAATTTTACACTACGTCGAATCGATCGAAATTCACGATCGCCTAACCGCTCAATTGGGACATCGCCCCTCCCTCGAACGCTGGGCGAGCACCGCAGGTATTTCCCTCGCCGAACTCAAGCCCAGACTGGCGGCTGGCAAACAACGCTGGGCAGAATTAGCTGGCGTTACGGTTGCCGAAATCGATACCATGCAAACGGCTGGTACCCGTGCCAAAGAGCACATGATCGAAGCCAATCTGCGTTTAGTAGTTTCTGTCGCCAAAAAATACCAAAATCGCGGCATGGAACTCCTGGATCTGATCCAAGAAGGCACGATGGGTTTGGAACGCGCCGTCGATAAATTCGATCCGACTAAAGGCTATCGGTTTAGTACCTACGCTTACTGGTGGATTCGCCAAGGGATTACCCGCGCCATTGCCACTCAAAGCCGGAATATCCGCCTCCCCGTCCACATTACCGAAAAACTCAACAAAATTAAAAAAGTTCAGCGCGAACTGAGCCTCGAAACCGGACGCGCCCCGAAACTCGAAGATGTCGCTAAAGCTCTAGATATGACGCTAGTGCAATTGCAAGAAGTCTTAATGCGCGTGCCGCGATCGGTATCCTTAGACGTCAAAGTCGGGAAAGATCGGGACACAGAATTGGGCGATCTCCTCGAAGCCGACGACGTGACCCCCGAACAACTGATGATGCGCGAGTCCCTTCACGGCGAACTCGTCCAACTCTTAGCCGATTTGACCGATCGCGAACGCGAAGTCATTTGTCTCCGGTTTGGACTAGGCTACAATCAAGCGCACTCCCTCGCCGATATCGGTCGAGTACTAGAACTCTCCCGCGAACGCGTCCGCCAAATCGAATCCAAAGCCCTCCAAAAGCTCCGCCAACCCAAACGTCGCAATCGGGTACGGGATTATTTGGAATCGATGAATTAGGAGATCGGGGAGCAGGGAGCGGGGAGTGAATAGTGGATAGTGCGAGTAATAAGTCGCAATTGATTACTAGTCTGTTAGCCCCCAAAGATCGATTGTGAGATCGCAATCATCCCCCTACCCTGCTTCCCACAAATCGAACCTTACACAGCGAATCGCATACGTCTTTTCTCTAACGTTTTAGCGACTCACATTTTAACGGGGGGTCTGGGGGTTTCAACCCCCAGATCTGGGTTGTCGCGATCGCAAATATCCCCCCCACCCCGCCGCACACAAATCGAACCTTACGCCGGGGAGGGTGAGAGGCGGCGTCCCGCCTCTCAGCGGGGGGGCTGGGGGTCGGAACCCCCAGATCCGGGTTCTGTCCTCACTAGGAAAATCGCAACCCGCAAGTATCGATCGTTTGCCGATTGGCTTGTCACTGGTATTTAACCTGAGTTCGGGCTAAAGTTTTTAGGATTGCATTTAATTTGAGATCTTTTCAGAAGGAATCGATCGACGCTACCTACCTCCAGAGAGAATCCATCAACGGTAACACCAATTCTGCTAATGCCCATCGATTGACAATCAGACTCGGCATCGCATAACTGCCATAATTGCGCCCGACGATCGCGGGGAAAGTCGGCTCATCTCGCAACGATACCCACGTCCCGCCAGCAGCATGGACGATCGCCCACACAGCCGCCAAATCCCAGATTTTGGGAGTAGCTTCCACCCCACCCAAACTCGCCCCCGCAGCGACCGCCAGGAAATTATAAGTCGCCACCCCCAGCATCCGAATTTTGCACGGAAATCCTGGTTGCCAAATTTGAATGCTGCGCGCGCACAAACTAAAAAAATGATTCCCGCTCGGCTCATCGGGGCTGACATGAATCGGCTTGTCATTTAAAAACGCCCCATTCGGCAGAGCCAAACCCGTATCCCCTGCCCAATAGCCATAGAAACGCTGATTTACCGGCGGAAAATACACGTACCCAAACACCGGCTGCCCGTAATACAACAACCCGATCGAAATCCCCCACAACGGAATCCCCCGCGTAAAATTGGTCGTCCCATCGAGGGGATCGATAATCCACGTCCATTGGGCATCCGTGAACCCATGCTCGTTTTCTTCACTCAGGATCGCGTGTTCGGGAAAAACTGCCGCGATACTCGATCGAATCTCCCGATCCGCCCATTCATCAGACTGCGTTACCAGGCTCCCATCCGCCTTCTCCGCACCCTGGACGCGTCCAAAATCCGATAGTAACTGCACGCCCACTCTTTGCGCCGTTGTGTGGGCGACATCTAACACTTGCGTCCAAAATTCCATGCTGTTTGAAGGTTGGCAAAATACCCCATCAGCTTACCAAACCCCCGCACACCTGAGTCTGGTTAGAATATTTGAAAGTACTTGTAAAATTCGATCGAGCTGTTATGACTATCGGTATTTGGATTCTGGGCGATCGATTAGACCACAATCATGCAGCATTACAGAGCTGTCAGGATCGCAAATCGCAGACTTCTGTCATCCTCATCGAGTCATTAAACTACTTGCGCGAGCGGTGGTATCACAAGCAAAAATTGGTCTTGATTTGGTCGGCAATGCGTCACTTTGCAGCCGAATTGGAACGCGATGGCTGGCAAGTTAAATATGCGATCGCCGATGATTTTCTGCCGCCATTACTAGAGTGGATTAAGGAGCGCGACATTACCGAGCTACGGGTCATGAATCCCGTCGAACGTCCGTTTCGATCGGTACTTAACCAGCTAGATTTACCTTGTCAGCTCGAAATACTTCCCGATAATCATTTTTTGTGGAGTACCGAGGAATTTGAAGATTGGACGAAGAATCGTAAAAGTCTGATTATGGAATATTTCTATCGCGCTGGTAGACAGAAATTTAACATTTTAATGAATGGCGACAGCCCGATCGGTGGTAAATGGAATCTAGACAAAGAAAACCGCCAACCACCCAAAGGTAAAAAATTACAGCCACCAAACCCCCTCAAATTCACACCCGATGCAATTACAACTGAAGTAATTGCTAAAGTGCGAAACTTAAATACGACTACCCACGGCAAACTCGAATCATTTAATTGGGGTGTCACTAGAGCCGAAGCATTGCAAGTATTAGATGATTTTATCGATCGAAGGCTGCCTACATTTGGCCCGTATCAAGATGCGATGGTAACGGGACAAACTACCATGTGGCACGCCTTAATCTCACCTTATCTAAATATCGGCTTATTGAACCCATTAGAAATAATTCAACGCGTCGAAACCGCCTATCACAATCGCGATTTGGATCTCAATAGTGTTGAAGGTTTAATTCGCCAAGTGCTCGGCTGGCGGGAATACATGCATGGCATCTATCAACATGTCGATGATGACTATTTTCATGCCAATTGGTTCGGGCACGATCGACCCTTACCTGCCTTTTTTTGGGATGCCAGTCAAGCAAAAATGAACTGCTTGCACCAAACCCTCGTCCAAGTCGAAGATAGCGGTTACGCGCACCATATTCAACGCCTGATGGTGCTGAGTAACTTCGCTCTCATCGCTGGATTGAATCCCCAACAAGTTGAAAATTGGTTTCACGCTGCTTTTATCGATGCCTACGACTGGGTGATGCAAACTAATGTTTTAGGGATGGGTTTATTTGCCGATGGTGGCATCCTGGCATCCAAACCTTATGCCGCGTCAGCTAACTACATCAATAAAATGAGCGACTACTGCGCTGGCTGTCAATACGATCCCAAAAAACGCACTGGCGAAACAGCTTGCCCCTTCAACTTTTTCTACTGGGACTTTCTCGATCGACACCAAGAGAAGTTACAATCCCAAGGCAGAATGGGACTCATCCTCAAGCATCTCGATAACATCTCGCCCACAGAAATGGCAACTATTCACCAACAAGCAACTGACTGGGCGCGATCGAATTTAGCACCAGCATCGCGAGCTAGGGAATAGAGAATAGGAGGTGCGGCTCGATCGCAAAATTCCAGATTCTTTTAACCGCATCGAGAGTAAGCTGAGTAGATCGATTCCTCAAGCCATCTCGATCGGCGATCCCCAGTGAAATTGCGGAGATCTTCATCAAATTTGTGTTCCTGGCCGCCCATATTCAGAGATCGATCGGCTAAAATGCGGGAAATAGCGATCGATTAACGATCCGCTTGGCAGCAGCTAGAACTGTGTTTGG
>NZ_JANPGM010000687.1:0-13953 GCF_031423935.1 Chamaesiphon sp. VAR_69_metabat_338 | reverse complement strand
ACCAGAGGTGAGTGCTGCCTTGAGTTCGCCCAAGTCTTCAGCGAGGTCGTTGCCTTGAAGCTGTTGCTGCCAGCCTTCGATGACGGCGACTGCTTGCTCTGGAGGAATAGATGTTAGACCCTGTTTGAGAGCCGCAATTGTAGTGTCAAGATCGACTTGAGCCATAAAACTTTCCTGTATTTTGGGTAGATGTAATTGTTCAAATTGTTGGCGATTAAAACCTCCCACCAGATTTATTGTTCCTGAGATATGGCCGAAAGTCGTCTTTCTTTAGACGTATATAAATAGGTAGACTAGCAAATCGCTAGACACCACACTGCGGTGATTTCCCTTGGGCTTGGCGATTGGCTCGATCGATCTATTCGCCGATTTAGTTTAAATTTGAATCGATCGCCAATATTACCCATTAATTTAACTCGATGGTTAAATTTGAGCGGTTTTCTATAGGAAAGGCGATGCTAAGAGGATGTCTGAAAAGTCTGACCTGTGAAGCGCAAACCCTAGAATATCCCCCTAAATCCCCCTTAAAAAGGGGGACTTCCGCATCCGGTTCCCCCTTTTTCAAGGGGGGTTAGGGGGGATCTACCCACTGCAAACGAAGCAATTATACTTTTCAGACATCCTCTAAAGACGATCGAGTATTCAAGCAGACATTAATAACTAGATTTCCGGACTATTTATAGCTCGGTAGCACTATCGGGTGCGACGATTTCACCCTTGGGCGGAGCTGGGATTTGAACTTTTTTTGTCAAATCTTGAAAGCCATGAAGTTCGATCCCCATTTTGTGGGCAGCCGATTGTAATTCGCGCTCGAACGTAACAATATCGCTACTGTAGCCACACCGATCGGCTGCGGCTTTAATGCCTTGATTGACATTTGCTGTAGCACAATCGATTAATTCGGAACCGTGAAGAGGTGTGGGAGATGCCATCAGATTAAGCCTCTAAAATATTCTAGATTGGTAACGATCGGCGCGAGCAAAGATCCACTAATTTCAGTTGGACGATCGTCTTTTAGTTAACCTAACACCGATCGCCAAGCGACTTCAACGTGCCAAAAATTCTTCCTCACAAATTTATCGCTCGCCAGATTGCAACGCCGCGATTCCCGCCCCGCACAAAGCCACACCGCGATTTTCGGCGCGCAGAGCTTTGAGGACGCGCAACATTGGGTACGTCCCAAATTCGGCAAGCATAAAATCATCAGTCAGATCGGCACATGCCGCCTGACACCAACGATCGAAAGTGCCGCGCGGTTGGTAGATACGGTCTTCGGCATCGAGGGTTAATAGCTGCGGGAATCGATCGGGTACGACTCCAACCGTCCGCCATGCTGACTGGCGGCAGTTCGCCAACGCGATCGAGCGGTAAAATAATCGGTAGAGAAATAAGTCATCGAGTAATTATGACGGGGTGTGCGATCTACAAGCTGCGATCTAATTTTGATTATGAACGAGATGGTAACTATTGATTTCTACTACTCGATCGGCAGTCGTTATTCTTATCTAGCAGCGACGCAGATCGATGCGCTTCAACAAGTAACTGGCACTCAGGTTGAATGGCAGCCAATCAATAGCGTCAGGCTAATGGCACAGCGCGAAAATAGTCCGTTTGCTGGCAAACCTATTTCCGGACAATATGAATGGGCTTATCGCGAATTAGATGCCCAAAGGTGGGCTAAACTCTACGGAGTTCCTTATCTCGAACCGCGTGGACGCGTAGAGTTTGACTCGGATTTGCTCGCTCGATCTTGTACCGCAGCCAAGCGTCTGGGCAAAGTAGCAGCATATAGTCGGTTACTTTTCGCTGCCATGTTTCAGGAATCAATAGCGAAAATTGACGAGCATAAATGCATAGCTGTGGCGGAAGCCTGTGGCATTAATAGTAGCGATTTTCAGTTAGCATTGAATTCACCAGAAACAGCCGATCGGCTCAATGCAACTATTAATAAGGCTCATCAAGCAGGTGTCTTTGGCGTACCGACATTTATTGCTTTGAACGAACTATTTTGGGGTAACGATCGGATCGTTTTATTAAGCCATTATTTGCAGACTAAACTCCATTCAGATGGATAAAAAATGAATAATTAACGAGCATTGCTGGACGTAAGTATGATTCACCATAATGAGATCGATTGAATTTGAGGTAGGGGCAATTCATACTTCAAGCCAGCAACGCCAATTAACTAAACATTGGGGGATGTTGAAGATCGCCAACTACCCGATCGATCTCTGTGGCGATCGATAGTAACTCCATTTCTCGCCACCGTTTGCCGACGATTTGCAGCCCAATCGGCAATCCTGCCTGAGTTCGATCGATCGGAATTACCACCGCTGGATGTCCGCTCAAATTAAATGGCACCAGATAAATCCCATTAGCTGTAGCATGAGGGTAGGCTCTACCATCAATGTCGATCGCGCTCCAAGCCGGACGATGCGTAAATGCTGTAGTTGCTGCTACCGGACAAATCCAGATATCCCAAGGCTCTAAATCTGCATCCATCTGTGCGATAAACCTGTCGCGCTCTGTCAAAGCCTGAAAATATCCCTGCAAACTAGGATTCAACATTGTCGTTAGAAAACGACTGTAGTTGCCCAGGGGACGCAGTTGTTTATCGCCTTGAGTAGCTGTTCGCCATAATAATTCGGCACTATGCCGCAGAGTGTAAGGATCGATCGGTTGAGCGTAGCGATTCACATAAGCAGCCATTCGTCCATATAGTTCAAAAATTTCTGATAGATTGAAGTTCGGGGGTAGCCATCGATCGATCTTGGCACCCGCAGCCGTTAACTTATCCGCACTCGCTACCATCGCCGATTTTATCTCTGCCGCAACGGGGACTTCTGCCCATTCATCACTCCAGGCAATTTTGAGATCGGTTAAGGATTTACCAGATGGTGTATCCAGGGGGATTGGTGGGACATCGGGACGACGCGGATCGGCACCAGCAATAATTTCAAAACAGAGCTGGAGATCGGCGATCGATCGAGCCAAACAACCTACCGTCATCATTTGGCGCAAGCAAATTGGCATTCCTGGCACTTCCGGAATGGCTCCCGCTGTCGAAATCCGGCGATCGGTTGGCTTCAACCCATATACCCCACAAAAATGCGCGGGTTGCCGGATCGAACCACCAAAATCATTCCCTAAATCTAACGGGGAAAGTCCCGCTGCCACAGCCGCCGCACTCCCCCCAGAACTACCACCTGGCGTACACTCCAAGTTCCAAGGATTATTGACACGCGGAAACAGGGAATTGGTACTCTGATAGTCGCCACCTAATTCGGCCATATTGCTTTTACCCAATACGATCGCCCCTGCCGTTTTCAACCTCGCCACGATCGTGGCATCTTGTGAGGGAATATAATCTTTCAGCGGCACATAACCCGCTGTAGTTCGCAGATTTGCTGTTTCAAAGATATCTTTGACTGTGATGGGCACCCCATGCAATCTGCCCCAATTTTCGCCTCTATCTAAGGCTAAATCTGCCTCCTGTGCTCTACTTCGAGCATTTTTGGCATCTAGAGTACAAATTGCATTTAGCTGGGCGTTATGGTGAGAAATCTGGGCAAGGTAGGCTTCAACCACTTCTAGAGACGACACTTGGCGATCGCGAATCATCCGAGCAAGTTGATGAGCAGGAGCAAATGTCAGGTTAGTTATCAGCAAAGTCCATTACTTCTTGGTAAAGTTAACTATATTCACTTTTAGTTAATTATATTAACTTAATTCTGCGATCTGTCAATTCTCAATTCTCAATTAAAAAAATGGGTCGTCCGCTCAAAGCAAATTCGCTCACCCCGCAGGCTGTGGTTGCAGCTGCGATCGATTGTCTCGATCGTGAAGGGGAATCGGCACTGGGAGTAAATCGGGTAGCTAAGGAACTCGGAATTAAGCCGCCAGCAATTTACAAGCATTTAGATGGCAATACCGGCTTGCGTCGCGCGGTGGCTTTGCAAATCTGGCGCGATTATTTAGCCGATTGTGAGAGTGCAACTACTGGCATCCCAGACCGCCAGCAATTATTTGTCGCGGGTGCTACAGCTACCCGTAACTTTGCCAAAACTTATCCAGCTCGCTATACGGTGATGATGCAATACCAACTGCGTCCCACCGATCCGGTAGAATTAGTTATCATCCAGCACTCGCTGAGACTGTTTCAACGATCGCTGCAACTGGCTCAATTGAGTCAAAATGCGTTAGTAGACGCGATGCGGATGGTAAATGCGGCGGTCTATGGCTTTATCGTGCGAGAACAATCGGAGTTAATGACGATCGACCGCGCTCCCGATGCCAGCTTTGAAGTGATGTTAGCCGCACTGCTAGTGGCGATCGATTATATTAAACAACAGCAGATTGCTAGCGATCGCCTAGACTAAACGCAAACGGCTAAATCTCTCAATTCAAGACAGCGATGATAACGGCTATCCATAGAATTGATTAGCAAAACTTAGCGTTAATATCGATGAAAACTCTATGTTAGATCTATCTTTTCTGGAAGTTTTCGATTACGCTCTTGTATAGAGAGACATGAGGCATGGTTCGTTAACTTATAGAGAAAAATCTATGCATGAGATAGTTATTCAAACAGCATGGCTAATTCCTTGCTACCCACTAGTCGGAGCCATCTTGGCACTACCTTGGTCGATTGGTTGGTCGGGAGAATTAGGCACTAGGCCAGCAGGTTATATCAATATTTTGATGGCGGGGATCGCCTTCGTTCATGCGTTAGTCGCTTTAGTAATTGGTTGGGAGTTACCCGCTCAAGAAATTAGTTATAGCTGGCTGCATACCAGTACCCTCGATATTAATTTCCCGATCGAGATTTCGACGATTACGTTGACAGCGGTAAGTGTCGTCGCCGCGATCAATTTTGTCTCTCAAATCTACTCAGTGGGTTATCTAGAGATGGATTGGGGGTGGGCGAGATTCTTCTCGCTGATGAATTGTTTCGGGGCGGGAATTTGCGGTTTGGTGCTATCAAATTCGCTATTTTTTACCTACGTGTTTCTGGAATTACTAACTCTGGCGACTTACTTATTAGTCGGCTTTTGGTTTGCCCAATCGCTAGTAATTACGGGCGCGCGAGATGCCTTTTGGACAAAGCGGGTCGGCGATATTATCCTCTTGATGGGTGTAATTGCAATTTATCCGATCGCCGGAACTTGGAACTTTACTGAATTGGCAGTCTGGGCACAAACGGCACAATTAGACCCGACCGTAGCCTTATTACTGGGTTTATCCCTCAGCGCGGGGCCATTGGGTAAATGCGCTCAGATTCCCTTCCAGCTATGGCTGGATGAAGCGATGGAAGCACCAATTCCAGCGACGGTATTGCGGAATGCGGTAGTTGTCGGTGCGGGGGCGTTTGTATTAATTAAACTTTCGCCAGTGATTTCGCTATCGCCGATTTTATTAAATGTTCTAGTGATTTTAGGCGTATCGACAGCGATTTGTTGCTCGTTAATTGCGATCGCTCAGATCGATATGAAACGGGTGCTTTCCTATACTTTGAGTGCTTATATCGGTTTGGTATTCATTGCGATCGGTACCCAGAATTTAGACTCGGCTAGATTTATTCTGTTCAACGAATCATTCGGGATGTCGTTGTTATACATGGGGATTGGGGCGATTATTTGGACGAATATCACTCAAGATTTGACTCAATTAGGTGGCCTGTGGTCGCGTCGTCCGTTTACAGGTGCGGCACTATTAGTCGCGATCGCATCGTTTATTGCGTTGCCGCCGCTGGGTGGATTTTGGGGCTTTTTACAATTGATCGACGGTTTATGGTTGGAGCAACCTTGGCTAGTTGGTGTAATTTTAATTGTGAATACGCTGACGGCTTTTAGTTTGACAAGATTATTCTGTCTGATTTTCTTGGGTAAGGTTAAACCGATGACCGAACGATCGACCGAACCATTTTGGTTGATTAGTTTGCCTGTAATTACCACTGCGGTGTTTATCTGTCATTTACCGATTATTTTACGCAATCTGAATCTGTTACCGATTTGGGGTGAACTGGATAATATGTTTGCGCCGCTATTGGTGTGGTCGAGTATTTCGGGAATTGCAATTAGTAGTGTAATTTATACAGTCGATAGTATTCCGAAACCTGTGAAGTTGCCATTGCCTGCGCTGCAAGACTTCTTTGCTAACGACTTTTATGTCCAGCGATTTTATCAACTGACGATCGTGTTATTGGTGGCTACTAGCGCGCGGGTAACTAATTGGTTCGATCGCTATGTGGTGGATGGGTTAGTTAACGTTATTGGCTTGGGGACATTATTTGGCGGACAAACTCTCAAATATACAACATCCGGTCAATCTCAGTTTTATGTTTTGGTGGCGTTCACGGGCATTATCCTAGTCGGCCTAATGATGGGGTTATTTGTCTAGGAGTGAATAGTCAATTAAGTTTTCAGCATCATCATTTGCTGGAATTGTTACGCGTTTCAATTTTCATCTGGTTCACAAATTTAATTAAAATATCGATACCATGAAAGGAAAAGTAATTAGCTACATCTCTCGTCGTAATTTGTTTAAGTTCGGTGCTACTGCGGTGGGTACTGGGTTAATTACTAGTAAATTGGGTACGGATTTATTAGATCCTCCAGTCGCAAACGCTAAACAAAATTTAACACCAGATCTAGCTATTACCGAATTGTTGGAAGGTAATAAAAGATTTTCCGGTCAAAAAACCAAACAACCCAATCGGGGTACTTTTAGGTTAAGAGAAGTTGCTATCGGTCAAAAACCATTTGCCGCAATTTTAGGTTGCGCTGACTCTCGCGTACCGGCTGAGATTGTCTTCGACCAAGGATTAGGCGATCTATTTGTAGTTCGAGTAGCTGGAAATGTAGCTAGCTCTGAAGAAATTGGTAGTTTAGAATTTGGCACAGTCGTATTGGGAACCAAAGTGATTTTGGTGCTAGGACATCAAAAGTGCGGTGCAGTTCAGGCGGCAATCGATAATAAACCCGTCCCCGGTCAAATTGGCAGTATTCTCAAGCACATCAAACCTTTAAAGGTTGCTAGTACTAGTCAAACAGGCGATCTGTTGAAGGCAACCACGATCGCTAATGTCAAAAATCAGATCGCGACCCTCAAAACTTCACCCGTTCTAATGGATTTAGTTAATAGCGGCAAGCTCAAAATTATCGGTGGTTTCTATAGTCTAGACACTGGTATCATCACGCAAGTTGCCTAAACAAATTTATAACTAATTTAGATAAGGCGGGTACGCGCGATCGCTAAATAGCCGTCTTATCTAACTAATAATTAATTGTGGTACGAGCTTAATAAAAAATTTACTTTAGCTACGCATATAAAGACGGAGGATACAAAGGGATGTTGAGTGCTATTGTTTGGTTGCCAGTTTTGGGGGCGATTTTAATTGGGATCTTACCTGGGTTTAGTCGGTCGATCGCATTGGTAACTGCTGGTGTAACGCTGGTGGTATCGATCGCGATCGCGGCAATGTTTAATTATCAAGATACGGGTTTACAATTTGTCGAGCATTTAACCTGGATCGAGCCATTAGGATTGGATTATCAATTAGGTATCGATGGTTTATCGTTACCGCTGGTGATTCTGAACGTGTTGCTAGTGTTATTGTCAGTCCAAGCAACTAGTAAAACTATCGAACGCGATCGATTATTTTATGCATTGTTGCTGCTAGTGAGTACGGCGATTACTGGCGCATTTCTAGCTCAGAATTTACTCCTATTCTTCTTGTTCTACGAACTAGAATTGATTCCCCTCTATTTACTGATCGCCATTTGGGGTGGTGAAAAACGCGGTTATGCAGCCACTAAGTTTTTAATTTATCAAGCTTTGTCGGGGATAATTTTACTCGCGGGCTTCTTGAGTTGGGCGTGGTTTACAAAGACGGGTGATTTTAATTATCAGTCCTTGGCTGCGACTCATTTACCAGCTAATCTTCAGCTCTTATTCTTGAGTGTTATTGTGCTGGGTTTTGGGATCAAAATGCCGTTGGTGCCTTTCCATACCTGGCTGCCCGATGCCTATGTCGAAGCATCGACACCTGTTTCGATGCTGCTCGGTGGGATTGTCTCGAAGCTCGGTACTTATGGCTTAATTCGGTTTGGGCTGGGTTTATTTCCCGATGCCTGGGTAATTGTTGCACCCTGGTTGGCGACAATTGCGGTTGTTACCGCTGTCTATGGTAGTACGATCGCGATCGCTCAAACCGATATCAAGAAAACGATCGCCTATAGTTCTGTCGCCCACTTGAGCTATGTATTACTCGCCACCGCTGCTGGCAATCCGTTGAGTCTATTAGGTGCTGTCTATCAAATGGTCGCTCACGGTTTGATTCTCGCCCTATTATTCAACCTTGTCGGCATTATTGAAGCCAAAACTGGCTCGCGCGATCTCGACAAGATTCACGGTTTGCTCAATCCCAAACGCGGCTTACCATTCGTTGGTGCCGTGATGATTCTGACGATGATGGCAAGTGCCGGAATTCCAGGGATGGTAGGATTCATCGGTGAATTTCTCTCCTTTCAGGGCAGTTACATTGCCTTCCCCGTCGCGACACTGATCTGTTTAGCAAGTACGGGTTTAACTTCTGTCTATTTCATCATTATTATCAACCGGACGTTATTTGGGAAACTAGCTGAAGATCTCACCTACTTACCCAAAGTCGCCAGCTACGAACGCATTCCCGCGATCGTGCTGACGGTATTAATTATCCTCTTTGGCGTACAACCAAACATTCTCATCTCCCATACTCAGATTAGCACCGACGCGATCGTCGCCACCCTCCCTCACCCCGCTACCCAAACAGCTCTTGTAGAAAATCCCCTCCCAGGAGCGGAAAGTGCGATCTTGGGGTTTCCCCAAGTCGAGCACCTTTTCAAGACAGGGGTGCCCGAAGGGCGGGGTGGGTAGATCTCCGCAGCAACTCTAATCGCTTATAGCTACTAGTGAGGAGGGCGGGTTTGAATGAATCTCCAGTGCAAAAGAAATCGATGGCATCAACCCGCCCCTACGAATCTAAAAATATATCTGAATTAATCCAAAATCCAAAATTGCCATGACAGCAACCACAGCTCCCGCACCCACTCAACTCCCTCCATCCACCCACCAATTCGCCGACGTCATCCATCGCCTCGAAGCTGGCGGCGCAATGCTCCCCGACACCCCCGAAAACCTGATGCAAATCATCGGTTTGTACAAAGCCTACGCCGTCCCCATGGACTTCTACTGGCGCGACTTGCTGTACATCGCCGAACGCGTCTTCCTCAACCCCTTACCCGCCTTTAAATACTTCCTCCCCCAGGAATATCTCGACTTGCCGAACCATTATGCTGGCGACACCGCCGACTTACGGATCTGGCAAAAAGGCGCGGCTTCCGCTCATCCCGAACTGCTGGAATTTATGGACAACGGGCGCAGCACCAAAATGCCCAAACTCTTCCATCACTTATTGCACGATCGAATTAACATGGAGTTTGCCGAAGCCTGTATGCAAGCCATGTACTGGCATCGGGGCATGGGTGGCAGGTTCGATCCGTACTTGGATACCGAAGAATATAAACAAAATGCCGATCGAGCCATTAAAGCATATTTCAAGGGCAATCCGGCGATGCTGGCAACTTACAAACTCTTCCCCGATATGTTTATCGAACAGGTACGGGTGATGTCCTATTACTCCAACTTAGGACTGTTTTGGGAAGTAATGGCTCCAGTCTTCTTTGAGATGAGCGATCTATATGATGAAGGGAAAATTGCCTCCGTCCCTGATGCGATGAATTTCCTCGTCAATGGCATTTTTGCCGTCGCTGGCAGACCGATTTATCATCATGTGTATATCAATGGGGAAATGTTTGAAATCATCCCCAAATCTTGCGGATTTACCTGGTTATATGAGGCAGCTTTGCCCTATGTCGAAGCCGTATTCTACCGCACGGCACCATTTCGCGGGACAAAATCTTATAACGCTCAAGCCGAACAAGTACCTGCCGAGCAAGCGGATTTCCACTACGGAATTCTCTATGCCGATGTCAATCCCGTCGGAAGTGCTGGCATTCCACCAACACTATTGATGGATGATATGTATCATTTTCTGCCTCAATATTTGCTCGATTACTACCAGCAACACTGTCGGGGCAAAGATGATATGTTGGTACAATTGGGCGTGAGCTTTCAGCGATCGATGTATTGTGTGACTTCGGCAGTAATTCAAGCTCTACGCGGTGCTTTGCTCTATCCTTTAGACGATTCTAATCCCAAACATCTAGAGAAAAACCGTCAATTCTTTGAAGCGCAGATTGACAGATTTAAGCGTCCTGAAGCACGGTTGAGTGATATTCAAAATCAGGAATATCGCTAATTTACAGCGGAGGTTAGATCGATATCTGTTAATGCCGATCGACTGAATCGATCTAAAATATATCGAATTACCTTCGATCTTTGATGATGTTAGAACAACCCTCGATCGAGATTATCACAGCAGATTTAACCATTCCCCATCATGCTCGTGCGGTAATTACCCTCATGGATGAATACGCGCGCGATCCGATGGGTGGTGGAAACGGACTCTCCGATCATACCAAGGCCAATTTGATTGCCGAACTAGCCAAACGTCAAGCCGCACATGCGATTTTGGCTTTTGTCGAAGATCGACCCGCAGGATTGGTTATTTGCTTGGAAGGATTTTCAACATTTGCTTGTCAACCATTGTTGAATATTCATGATGTCATTATTTCTTTAGTATATCGAGGTCGAGGTTTATCGAAACTGCTATTGCAAAAAGTCGAGCAAATCGCGATCGAGCGAGGTTGTTGTAAACTCACCCTCGAAGTTCTAGAGCATAATTATGTCGCTCAAAAAGCATATAAATCGGCAGGATTCAATGGTTTTGAGCTAAATCCCGAAATGGGTAAAGCTTTGTTTTGGGAGAAGAAATTGGGGTGATTAATCTTTTCAGTCTGACCGCAAATAAAATCTTTAATTTAGAATAAAGAACATGCCTAATATTGTAGAAATCGCGGTTAGTAACGACAACTTCAAAACTCTCGTCGCTGCCGTCCAAGCAGCCGGATTAGTCGAAGCCCTCCAATCTCCAGGGCCATTTACAGTATTTGCCCCCGTCGATGCAGCCTTTGCAGCATTACCACCCGGTACCGTGCAAACCCTCGTCCAAAATCCGCCCCAACTCGCCCGCATCCTCAAATTCCATGTAGTTGCGGGAAAATTTACGCGCTCGGATTTAGCTGGTGTCCATTCACTCGACTCCCTCGAAGGTTCGCCGATCTTTATCGATTGCTACAAGGATACTTTTGAAGTCAAAAATGCGACGGTCATTGCCGCCGATATCGAAGCTGATAATGGAATTATTCACGTTATCGATCGCGTGATCTTAATGGGCTAAAGGCGATATATTTAGAGTAGATATTTGTGGAGTTCGACACTGAATGGCAGAATGGGTAATTAGCTTAATGAGTAGCTTGGGCTATTGGGGAATTGGATTGCTAATGTTTTTAGAAAATCTGTTTCCACCAATTCCCTCCGAGCTAATTATGCCATTGGCAGGGTTTACAGTCGCCCAAGGCAAGATGAATTTTGGCATCGCTGTTGTTGCTGGTACCATTGGCACGATGGCTGGCACCTATGCGTGGTATTACCTGGGGCGATTGGTGAATTATCAGCGGCTTCAGATTTGGACAGAGCGATATGGTAAGTGGATTCGCGTCACCGCCCAAGATATCGATCGAGTCAATGATTGGTTTAACAAATACGGCTCAAAAGCAGTATTTTTTGGTCGCATGGTACCAGGAATTCGGACACTAATTTCTTTACCTGCGGGGATGAATCAGATGCCATTTGTGACTTTTACAATTTATTCAACCCTCGGCACGGCAATCTGGACTTTAGCTTTAACTACTGCGGGATTTTTATTGGGTGACAACTATACCTCGATCGAGCAATATTTAGCACCGATTTCTAAGTTAGTTTTGTTTGGATTAATCGGCTTAATTGGATATTTTATCTTCAAAAAAATGCGATCTAGTCATTAGCTAAATTATTAGCAGGATAATTTAGGAGATAATATCCAATATCTCCTTGCAACTGTCTCCCCATTATGACTAATCCTCTCGAAATTGCGATCGTCGGTGCTGGGATGGCCGGAATTGTCTGCGCCAGAGAACTCCAAGCTGCTGGACAACAAGGGATCGCCATTTTTGAAAAATCTAGAGGCGTCGGCGGTAGATTGACGACAAGACGCATGTTCGATACTTGTGTCGATCGTGGGACTTGTTATATATCCCCAAAGGGGGCAGAATTTCAATCGTTATTCGATCGACTCATCGCGGCAAATATCGTTGAGATCTGGACGGATACAACACATACATTGACTGCGGCTGGCGAGATACTGGCAGATCCAGATCTTTATCCTCGCTACGTCACACCCAACGGCATGAATCAAATTGCCAAGTATCTCGCGACAGATCTCGATCTTCGCTGCGGGCAACGGGCGATTTCGATTGTGCCCGATGGCAACCTGTGGCGACTGAAGCTCGAAGGCACCGAATCAGCCGAAATCCTTACCCGTCAAGTAATTCTCGCCATCCCCGCACCCCAAGCCGTGGATTTACTCGCACCCTTAGCAGACATTTTGCCTGGGGAGTTTTTGGCAGCTTTAAAAGCGGTAGATTTTTATCCTTCGATCGCTATTGCCGCAGGCTATACACCGATTCAGTTAGCCGAATGGGAAACAGCCTATCCCCAAGTAAAAGCCGTAACTTGCACCGACGATCCGATCTTGGCTTGGCTGGGCGTCGATAGCAGCAAACGGCACCAACCCGCCCCACCCGCATTTGTGCTCCAGAGTACGGCTAAATTCGCCGCTAAGTACCCCCATCCTGAAGATACGGCAGCCGCTAGCCTCGCGATGTTAGAACGGGCTAGCGATCGATTTTTGCCCTGGTTCCGCGAATCTCAATGGCAACAACCCCACCTCTGGCGATATGCTTTCCCCAAATCCCCGCGTGTGGATGATTTTCTCTCGATCGATCTACCCGCACCTTTGTTCTGTACTGGTGATTGGTGTCGCGGGCGCAAAGTAGAAGATGCTTATCTTGCAGGGTTGGCGGTTGCCAATGCGATTCGGGGTTAGTAATCGATCGATAAAGATTGTATAACCCATTTGAGATCTTTGTCTGAAAAGATCCCAAATGGGTTCTATCAACTGAATAATTCTATAGCAGTCCTATCTAATTTGTAAGAAGATCGTAGGGTGTGTTGTCTTGTCTTGACGCGCTGTCTTGTCTAGCTAAACCCTCGGCAAAGCCGAGGAGCGCGAGCCGCTTAACTTGGAGGAAACCTCCAAAGCGCGCGTCGCTGACGCACACAACCTGGAGGAAGCGATGCAATGTGGGCGGATGTCCCGCCTATACAATTGCATCAGCGGCGCATCGAACGGGAGGTTCCCTCCCGTTTGTGTGTGTCAAGACAAGACAACCTCCAGGTCGATGCGTCGCTACCTCGATAGCGTAACGCACCGAAGAATAAATCTCACGAATCATCTAGGATTGCTATAATATCCATCTGCCGGTGAGATTAGAAATCTGTAGCCGTTAAGACTTTGCTGAAGATAAAACTTAATCTAGTTCATGTCAGATCTTTGTATCTGTGAACTAGTTAAGTTAAAACGTCTTTGGATTAGTGACAAACGACGACTCATCTCCTCTCTCTTCAACCCAATTTTGCAAATGAACTCTAGATTTTGTTGAGAAGAGAGGCCAGTATAAAACGATGAATATGAACAAAGACGTTCGATCTGCTCTAATGCCGACACAAACACCCACATACCAGTATTTTTGTTGGGAGAAATAGTGTCAAATTCACTATTAGAAACTAAAAAAGGTTCAGTAATATCTGCATGCTGTTGTTTAGTTATAATTTGATATAGTTGGTAGAGAG
>NZ_JANPGM010000686.1:0-3907 GCF_031423935.1 Chamaesiphon sp. VAR_69_metabat_338 | reverse complement strand
CCTGGAGTCATTAGCCGCGCTACAGCACTATCTAATAGCGTTAGTGTCGCGCAAACTAATTACACTCAAGCCGCAACCGCTTTAGCTCAAGCCGAAGCAGCACAACCGACAGTCTCCGATACTACTCCTATCCGCTACGGTCGGCAAGTTGCCGATTTGGCAAGCTGCGGTTGTCCTAATGCTGACACTACAGCTAACAATACCACTACCAATCGTCCAGAATTGGTAGCAGCTAGAGCCGCAGAAGCAGAAGCTGCAACCCAATTGGCCAACGCTAAAGCCGAAGCTCGCCAGTTTCTTGACACTGTTAATGGTGGCAACAATGCCGGTCAAGCAGTAGTCAGCCAACTTTGGTAACTAGCAGCGATCGTCGAGGCTAAGTTAGCCCGTCGTTCCCAGCTAGCATCCGCGCAAAAGAGCGAGATCGATCTGGCTCTTTTGCGATCGATTACTTTCGATCGCTGCCACTATTTATCCATCATTGACTACTACAAAGTGAGGCTCGACCACAATGACACAAACATCTAAATTTCGGAATCTCCTCGTTAGCTGTGGTGCAGTCGCCACATTGGCTCTAGGTGGACTCGTTAAGCCTGCCAATGCTGCCGAACAGTTTAATGAAAAAGGCGTTCAATTCGATCGAGATACGATTATTGAATTTCAATTTCTCAAATCTAATAACTCTGCCCAATCGACTTTTGGCGTGGTTGATGTTGCAACTGGCGAAAAAACTCCGCTCATTAACGAAGCTCGCGCTCAAGATCGACCAGGAAGAAATGTTACTGGTACCGCAGGTAAGGCAGTCAGAAAACCTTTTGCTGAATTTACCTTCAAAGCAGGTAAGACTTACGCGCTCTATCTCGAATCAACTCAAAAGGGTAAAGGCACAACCACTGTCTACTCCCTACCTGACAAAAATGGTGGTTCCCAGTTAGCTCAATTCGAGAATGATGCCACTTCCTTGGGCACTCAAGGCGTCAGAATTAGCTGGAATGACGGCATTTCCGGTAAAGGTGGCGACTACAACCAGTTCTTAGTAATCGCTGGTGGTGGCATCGGTTGCCCTTGTAAGCCAAGCCCAGTCTTGACTGCACCCATTCCACCGGAAGTACCTCCTACTCGCAACAACGCACCTAGCGGTCGCGGCTAATCGCTAAGTTGAGGTCGTAACGATCGAGAAGAGGGACGAAACAGTGTTTCGTCCCTCTTTTTGATGAATAATTGGCACAATAAAGAATAAGAGTTATTACCAATCGCTGACTGCAATATGAAATCAAGAATAGGTTCTGCGATCGTGGCGATCGCGTTAATAATTGCGACCTGGCTACCACTACCCGCGATCGCCGCAGTGCCACCGATTGCCATCCCCAAAGATAGTAGTGGCAGTAGTTTTGTGAGTAAAGCGGTCGAGTTAGTCGGTACGGCAGTCGTGCGGATCGATACCGAACGGACGATTACCCGCCGCATCGATCCTTTTTATGGCGATGAAGCACTAACGGGATTGCCACAACAGCAACTATTGCGCGGTCAGGGTTCGGGATTTATTATCGATCGAGATGGCATTATTTTAACCAATGCCCACGTAGTCGATCGCGCCGATAAAGTGACTGTTATTCTCAAAGATGGACGCAGCTTGGAAGGCAAAGTTCAAGGTGTCGATCCGGTGACAGATTTGGCTGTTGTCAAAGTCAAAGGGGCTAAAAACTTACCCACAGCTCAATTAGGCGATTCGGACATCGTCAAAGTCGGGGATTGGGCGATCGCAGTCGGCAATCCCTTCGGGTTGGATAATACCGTCACCCTCGGGATCGTCAGCACCCTCAAGCGTGCCAGTTCGACTGTCGGCATGACCGACAAACGCCTTGATTTCATTCAAACCGATGCAGCGATCAATCCTGGTAATTCCGGGGGGCCACTGCTCGACTCCCAGGGACGGGTTATCGGTATCAATACAGCGATTCGCGCCGATGCGACCGGGATTGGGTTTGCCATTCCGATCAATAAAGCCAAAACAATTTCGACCCAATTAGCGCGCGGCGAAAAAGTTTCACATCCGTATCTCGGCGTGCAGATGGTAACACTCACTCCAGAAATCGCCTCTGAGAATAATCAAGATCCCAATGCGCCTTTTCAAATTCCCGAAATTAATGGCGTGTTGACGATCCGCGTTTTACCCAATACTGCGGCATCTGTAGCGGGAATGCGCCGTGGCGATGCGATCGTGGAAGTCGATGGCACTGCAATTCACGATGCCAATCAGTTGCAAGATGTGATGGAAAATAGTCATGTCGGTCAACAACTTCAAGTCCGCATTTTGCGGGATGGTAAGGATCGGATTGTTAAAGTTATTCCTAAAGAATTAAATTCTTGAAATAACGCAAGTTGCTACCAATAGAAGTACCTACGATTGAAATCGTGGCTAGTGATACTAAGTCCGCCTACGCGGACTGATTAACTAGTCCGCGTAGGCGGACTTAGCACCACGAGCAGCGGTTTCTAACCGCTGAGGTTATGTGCCGCAACTCGGATTAACAACTCTCGCCATCGGGAATCTCTGCCAGTGCGCGTTCGACAACCGATACCCCCGCGCCTGGTAACACCGATTGCTCTGTAATCAGCCGCTTCCAAATCCGGCTTCCCGATCGCCCGTGAAATAGCTGCAACATGTGACGGGTAATGCTGTGGAGCTTCAAGCCTTTACTCGTCCAGGTATCGATATAGGGCAGCATCTGGGTGACAATTTGATGGCGGCTGGGGGGTGGCGTCGGATCGCCATAGATGTCGCGATCGACCAGCGCGAGTAGATAGGGATTGTCATAAATGGCTCTACCGATCATCACGGCATCGACGTGTTGGAGCTGGGTTTGGACTTGTTCGAGATTGGTAAAGCCGCCATTAATCTCGATCGAGAGGTGGGGGAGATCCTGTTTGAGCCGATGGACGTCTTCATAGCGCAGGGGTGGAACTTCGCGATTTTCCTTGGGACTCAAGCCCTGCAACCAGGCTTTGCGAGCATGAACGGAGAATCTTTGACAGCCAGTTTGGGAGACGATCGATACAAATTTGACTAAATCTTCATAACTATCTACCTCATCGACGCCGATGCGATGTTTGATCGTTACAGGTAATGTGGTAGCTGCGACCATCGCCGCGATACATTCAGCTACGCGGTCGGGTTGGAGCATCAGACACGCGCCAAAGTTTCCATTCTGGACGCGACTGCTGGGACAGCCAACATTGAGGTTGACTTCGTCATAGCCGAAATCTGCAGCAATACGGGCGCATTTAGCTAAGTCGGCAGGGTTATCGCCACCGATTTGGAGGGCGAGAGGATGTTCGGATCGATCGAATCCCAAGAGTTTGTGTTTGTCACCATGCAGGATCGCCATACTCGTAACCATTTCGGTGTAGAGCAGGGTACGGCGGCTAATTTGGCGCAGGAAGTAGCGGCAATGACGATCTGTGCGATCCATCATTGGGGCGACGCTGAGGGGATGGTGGGAAGTAAGGGGTGGTGTTTTTAACACGGATGGGCACGGAGGTGGCACGGAGGGAAGAGGAGGAGGTGATTAGGGGGAGGTTTAGCTGTAGCGATCGCGGATGGTGTCGATCTGTTCTTCCCAGTGGGCACCATCGAAGGTGGAGATCTTAAATTGCTCGATCGGGTTGTTATCTAAACAGCGGAGATTTACATCATAGCCGTCGGGATGCGATCGCGGACGATAGAAGGCATGAATGCCGCAATGACGGCAAAAGTGGTGTTTGGCAGTTCCGGTATTAAAGGTGTAATTACTCAGATCTGCTTGTCCTTGCAGCAAGGTAAATTGCGCTGCGGACACGATGAGATGGATAAAGCCTTTTTTGCGACAAATTGAGCAATTGCATTCAATTGCTTCGCGGCGTTCGA